>JBOGDN010000343.1:0-10910 GCA_050742995.1 Stackebrandtia sp.
CGTTTTCGGACGTCTCCTCGGCGAGCTCCTTCAGCGCACCGCCGGTGGCCACCAGGTTCGTCGCCGACTGGGCGAGGATGTTCTGAAAGTCGCCGCGCAGTCCGTCGTAGGCCTCGTACACGTCGCTCAAGGTCCCGGTGACGGTGGTGCGGCTCGCGAAATCGTCGTCGGCGGTGTCCCTTGTCATCCACACCTTGTAGCTCATGTCCGCGTACTCGTCGGCCACCGACGGCAGCAGGACCACTCCGCCGTACCACAGCCGTCCGGTCTCGGTGTCGAACGTCTTTCCCGTCGAGGTCGTGAATTCGTCGTTCACCGCTTTTCCTCCTTTTTGATGGCTTCCAAGACGGCCTGTCTCGACTCGAGGACGGCCTCCGAACATTCGCGCTGGGCCTTCTGGTATGCCTCGCACGCCTCTTCGGCGAGCGTCTCGAGCGTGACGTCGGCGTCGCGCAGCGATCCGGGGGCGATGTCGAACCGCACCTGTCCGTCGCCGCGCAGCAGCACTCGCACCAGCCGCCGCGGCGACATGCTGCGCACCTCCACCTCGTCGCGCGCCGCCACGACGCGGCGCTGCCGTCGCGCGGCGGGGCTGTCGCCGGCGCCCCGTTCGGCCGGCTCGAGGTCGTTGCGCCGCAACGCGCGTTGCACGAGCGCGTCGAAGGCCTTGGCCTGTCCTTTCTGGGTTCCCGCTACCGCGGCGGTGACCTGCTGGGACAGCGAGTCCTCGCTGTGCCGGCCGATTGCCCGCGGGTCGAATTCGATGCGCATCCCGTCCTTGCGAGACAGTCGCGCCGTGGTCGAGCCGTCCGGAGAGACGGCCTTGACCTGCCACATGTCGAGCAGGCGTTTGGGGTGTTCCGGCGATTTGCTCATCAGATCCCTTTCGTCCAGCCGCGACTGCCGGGGTCACGGCGACGTCCCACCGCATGCCGTGAACTCTCCGCTGGGCTGTGGCGGAGGCCGCATACACGGCGATGCGGTCGGAAACTTAACGTTCTATTGGGAGCATATCCAGGACCCGCAACCCCACGCCAACAGTTTTTCGGGCGGTTCACGGCGCCCGTTGGCATCGGCCCCAGCGGAAGGAACGACGCGTTGAACAGCACAACGGGAAAGATCGCCTTCGACGTCGACGCCTATGTCGAGCGGACCGTGGAAGGACCCTGCTTCATCTGCCGCATGCTCGGCGGCGAACCGGAAGCGGCCCACGAGATCATATGGGAGGACGACGACCACGTCGCCTTCCTCAACCGCTACCCCACCCTGCTGGGCTATACGCTCGTCGCGCCCAAGCGCCACGTCGAGGACACCATCGGCGAATACACCGCGGACGAGTACCTACGGATGCAGGCGGCCGTCCACCGCGTCGCCGTCGCGATCCGCGCGACGCTTCCCGTGGAGCGGACGTATGTGATGTCGCTGGGCAGCCGACAGGGCAATTCGCACGTCCACTGGCATGTGGCGCCGCTGCCGCCCGGCGTGCCGCACGAGCGGCAGCAGTTTCACGCGCTGATGGTCGAAAACGGGGTTCTCGACCAATCCGACGAGGACAAGGCCGCGCTGGCTCGACGCCTGCGCGCCGCGCTGGCCTAGACCCGGCCATCCGCTGAGCCGCCGACGCCGCCCGTGGGCGCCCATGGCCGCAGCCGCGGGATCCAGGCCGGAACCGCCTGCTTGTATTCCAGGTACTGGCTGCCGAACAGCTCGGTCAGCTTCGGCTCCTCGTATATGCGGACGAACGTGGCGACCACCACCCACGCCCCGGCGAGCCACGCCGCGATCTCCCAGCGGGCCAGCAGCAGCGCCTGACCCGCGAGGACGACGATGATCGCGACGTACATCGGGTTGCGGACGTACCGGAACGGGCCGCCGACGACGAGGCGTTCGGGCGGCGCCGCCGGCACCGGCGTGCCAAGGCCCTCCACGACGAACCGCACGAACGCCTGGACGACGAACACCGTCCCCGCCAGAATCGCCGCCGCCGCGACGATGCTCGGGGCCCACCACCATCCCGGAAGGCTCTGCGCCGGCTCCCAGCCGGTGAGCAGCCAGGGCACGAGCGCGGCGACCGTTCCGGGCGCGGCCACGAAGAAAACCGTGCTTCCTGCTATTGCCTTTGACTTCGTCATGCTTCGATTTTGGACTCGAACTCCCAGAAAGTCAACACTTGATGAATAAAAGTGATCGCCAACTCAAGGCCGCGAAATCTCAATAACCGCGCCGGCGCTCGATTCGGGCCGGCGTGACTCGCCGCTACGGCTTCGCGGGCGCCGGGCTCGCCGGCGCCTGCGGGCTCAAGCGGCGCTGAAGAAGTCGGCGACGGCGCCGCCGAGCGCCATCACCAGCCGGATCAACAACAGCACAATGGATATGATCGCCGCGCCGATGAGGATCGCGGCGACGATGCCCATGCCCCACATCTGCTCGGGTTTCCACCACCGCAGCTCGTACTGGCGTTTGCGTTCGCTGCGGACGGGCGGCTGCCCGATGCGCCAGCGGCTCGGCAAGGCCGGCACTCCGGTTCTCAACTCGCGCAGCACCAGCTTCAAGTCGGTGAAGTTCTCGACTTCGACAGCCCGCTGATGCAGCCGTTCATATTCATCAAGGCCGATGTCGCCGTCGCTGTACGCGTACCTCAGCCGAGTCACCACGTGTCTGCGGTAGAGGGACAGCACTTTTCTGTTCTGGCGGTCCATGACCCACCTCCCCAACCAGGGTTGTGTCAATCATGACTCGCTTCCGCCCGCTTGGCTAACCAGACGTCTACAGTGACCACTCGGGGCGGTTTCGGCTACTCGTACGGGATCAGCTCCGCCACGTGCGAGAACGCTCCGGCGCCAAGACCGACCTCGAGTCTGAGGTACCGGGCGGAGATACCGTCCAGTTCGATGTCTTTCGGGACGGGACTTCGCTCCCACGTGCCGGAGGCGACGGGTTCGAAGTTCTCGCCGTCCTGCGAAGCATGCACAGTGTAGTCCACGACCAGGCCGTTGAAACCTCCGTCGACGCGCGGCACGTAGCGCACGCCCGAAAGCGTGCGGTCGGCGCCGAGATCGACGGTGAGGTTGTGCGGGAACGGATCGGCGGGGTCGGCCGGGTCGTCGGCGTCGCCGGGGTCGGAGTGCCAGAGGGTGCGCACATCCCCGTCGACCGCGTAGACGGCCTCGTTGCCCTGCAGGACGGAGTCGGCTTCGGCCGTCATCTCCCCCGGCGGCACGGGGGTTCCCGCTACCGGGCCGGGCCACTCGGGGTGGCCGCCGAACGGCGTTTCGTGTTGCGGCGCGGCTTCGGGGCCGGTTCCGTTCCCGCGGATCAACAGCTCGGTGACGACGGCGCCGTGGTCCGAATAGAAGGGGTAATACCGGTCTTTTTCGTCACCCTGGTGATCCGCCATTCGCTCGGTTCGGGTCGAAGACGACAGCACCCGCACCCCGTCGCCCTTGGCGAGGATGTAGTCGATGCGGCCGGGCGCGTAGCCGAAGGCGTACGCCGGAGACCAGGTGCGACCCGGGTAGCGGGCGGCGTCGGGGTTGGCGTGGCGGAACGTGTCGACGAAGCCGGCGTCGTCGAACGCGCCCATCACCGGCCAGTCGAGGGCAAGACCCTCATGGCCGGGCGCTTCGGCGAACTGCCCGGTCCAGTCCAAAGGCGACTGAGTGTTGAAGTCGCCGCCGAGGATCACCGGGGCGTCGTCCTTGACGAAGTAGGGCAGTTCGTTCTCAATCACCTCGCGGGCCTGGCTCCTTCGCAGTTCGCTGTCGGCGGCCAGGATCTCCTCGTCGGTCTGCGAGCGGTCGAGACCCAACGCCTCCTCGATCGCGGCCTGGTTGGCGCGCGTCCAAGCGCCCATGGTGCTGCCGCCGCCCTCGCTTTTATGGGTCAGCCAGGTGTCGAAGGCGTGCACGTGGCTGCCGTCGGGCAGTCCAAGTCGGGCGCCGCCGAAATTGAACGAGCTGACGTCGCCGCCGTCGCCGGGGACGTACGTGTCCTCGACGTCAAGCCAGGTGAAAAGCCACAGATTGTCCTTGTCGCTCGTGGTGACCCGGGTCGCGGTGAACTCGCGTCCGTCGGGCTGTCCTTCGTTGAGCGCGGCGAGGATCGCGTCGGCGGCGCCGTACGTCTCCACGACGAAAAGCACGTCGGGGTTTTCGGCGCGGAGGAACTCGGTCAGCTGCGCCCGGTTGTCCTCCGCCCAGTCGTGGTCGTGATGGTCGGTGAGCGTGCCGCCGTGCCAGATGTTGGAGGCCATCACCTTCAGGGGCGTGCCGACCTCGCCTTCGGGGTGGGCGGCCAGCGTCGCGTCCACCGACAGGTCGCCGTCTTGCGGTACGAATTCGCGGGTCGCGACGGTTCCCTCCGGCGTGAACTCGGTGTGCCGCTCGACGGCTCCGGCCGCGCCGGAGACGACGAGTTCGGCCTCGTCGACGACGCCGGCCTGCGGTTCGGAGGCGATCTCGACGACGCACAGCTCGCCGGGCGTCCACGGAACGGTCGCGGAGGGGGTGTCGGGCCAGTTCAGCTCGGCTTCGGCCGCGACCTGGCCGTCGCAGGTGAGCGTCAGCGTCGCCGCACCCTCCTTGGCCGCGCCGTCCGCGGGCTCGTGGAGAGTGAAGGTGACGTTGACGTCGGCGACGGGATCGGCCTGCGCGGACGCGCATCCGCTCGCGGCGGCGAGGCCGCATACGGCGAGGATTCCCGCCAGACGTCGTGATGGCGTTGCGGGCAGCGGCATGGAAGCACCGTCTTACATGAGTCGTGAGCGGCCGTCGGCCCTCGTGGGCGACCTAGATTGCACCACTTCGCGACAGAACCGTCAACGACGCGGCGTCGCGGAACCTTCAAATCCTCCACAACGATCGCGGCGTCGGCGCCGCATCCGCCGTCACTCTCTGCCCCACGTTTCGCCCGGGTGGAGCAGCTCCCACGTCACGCCGTAGGTGGCGGCCAGCCCGCGCCAGTGCGGCACCACCAGGCACAGCTCGTCGGTTTCCAGCCGCTCGGGATCCACGCGCCGGCGGCCGTCCCACGTCACCGCGTACGTGCGCACCAGGGCGCGACCCATCCGGCCGTTGTAGCGCGTGTCGGCCAGGTGCGCCAGCGCGTGCCGGACGGTCTCGTCGTCCTCGCCGATCAGCGTCGCCAGGTCGCCCAGGGTGGTTTCCACCGCGTCGGGGCATCCCGCGTCGTGCAGCGCGTCCACGATGTCGTGCGCGGGCAGCGCCCACATCAGATGCTGCCGGCGGTCGTCCTCGGCGCGGCGCTGCCGGGGCGTCATCTCCAGGATCTCGGTCGGCAGCGGCAGGGCCGCCGGCACGCGCCACCGGACGACGTCGCCGTCGGACTCGCAGCGATACACGCCGAGCGAGACGCCGATCTCGGCGACTTCGCGGGCGGTCTGCGGATAGTCGCTCCCGGTGCGGGCGAACAGCCGCGCCAGACCGCGTTTGTCTCGCCAACGCCTGCGGTGGTCGACCACGGCGTCCAGACCCTTGAACAGACCCAGCGAGAAAGGAGTCGGGTCGACGTGCCGGTAACGATCCACCAGCGCGTCGAGATCTCCGTCCACACGACACTCGGTCGCCTCGCACAGCATGGTCCACAGGAAGGCGCCCTCCCAGGGGAGGTATCTACACCAGCCGGTGCGGTCGAAATCGTTGAGTCTCTGCACCAGGCGGTCTTCAAAGTCCACGAAAGCCCCCTTACTGCCCCGTCGACCGACCGTGCAGCCGACCACGCGTCGAGAGCACACAAGGTAACCGATGATAAGCAGTCAGGCGTCGCACACCTAGTGCGACACGGCGACCAGTCGACTACGAAGCCTCAGTTTGCCGAGTATGCAACTGAACGGACGTCAGGATACGTCTATACGTATGTGTCGGCTGTCTCAACCGGCGCATCGAGAAGCACCCCAAGTTGTCCGAACCTTTTCTGCCCCTCGGGAGTACACCCATGCGAAGAGGATCCATCCACCTCAACACCCGACGACGTCGCCTCGCCGCGGGCGCCGGCATGCTCGCGGTCGCGCTCGGCGCGTCCATGCTCGCCGCCCAGCAGTCGTGGTCCGACCCCGCCGACGACCTCGCCGTCCCCGTCTCGGCCGCCGGCGCCGACGCCGAGACGGTCACTCTGATCACTGGGGACCGCGTCGTCCTCAACGGCGGAAGCGCCCGCAACGCACCCGAATTCGTGCCCGCCGAAGGGCGCGAGAACATCCCCGTCTCCCTGCGCGAAGACGACGGCCGGACGCTGGCGGTGCCCGCCGACGCGGCGCCGTTGATCGCGGCGGGGCTCGTCGACGAAAGGCTGTTCGACGTCGCCGGTCTGCTGGAGTCCGGCTACGGCGACTCCGACCGCGACGACGTGCCGCTGATCATGGAGACGCCCGACACCCACGTGGCCGGACTCGACGTCACCCAGAGCCTGCCGGGTCTCGGCGTGCTGGCCGCGACGGCGCCGAAGTCCGCCGCCGACGATTTCTGGAAGACCGTGACCGCCGGCGACGACGCCTCCGCGCTTTCGGGCGGCGTCGACCGCATCTGGCTTGACGGCATGCGTCAGCCGCTGCTCGACGAATCCGTACCGCAGATCGGCGCGCCCGACGCCTGGGACGCCGGGTACGACGGCGAGGGCGTGAAAGTCGCCGTCGTCGACACCGGCGTCGACGCCGATCACCCCGACTTGAAAGGCAAGGTCGCCGACTCCAAGAACTTCACCGAAGAAGACCCGGGCGACGTCATCGGGCACGGCACCCACGTCGCCGCCACGGTCGCCGGGGAGGGCGAGTACACCGGAGTCGCCCCGGGCGCCCGGATCCTCGACGGCAAGGTGTGCGAGGCGGGCGGCTGTCCCGAGTCGGCGATCCTGGCCGGAATGGACTGGGCGGCCGAGTCCGGCGCCGCGGTGGTCAACGTCAGCCTCGGCGGGCCCGCCGGTCCCGAGGTGGACCCGATCGAGCAGGCCGTCGAGGATCTCACCGCCGAACACGGCATGCTGTTCGTCATCGCCGCGGGCAACGACGGCGACTTCGGCGACGAGACCGTGTCCTCGCCGGGCACCGCGCCTTCGGCCCTGACCGTCGGCGCCGTCGACAAGTCCGACGCGCTGGCCAGCTTCTCCAGCCGCGGCCCCAGCATTCGCGGCGCCGCGCTCAAACCGGATGTCACCGCGCCCGGCGTCGAGATCACCGCGGCGTGCGTCGAAGGCTCGCAGATCGGCTGTGACGACGGAAGCGGCCACGTCGCCGTTTCCGGAACGTCGATGGCCACGCCGCACGCCGCCGGATCCGCGGCCATCCTGGCGCAGCAGCATCCCGACGCCACCCCCGCCGAGATCAAGTCGACGCTCATGGGCTCGGCCGCCACACAGCCCGACGACGGCGCGTTCGCGCAGGGCGCGGGTCGCGTCGACGTGGGCGCCGCGGTGGAGCAGACGGTACACGCCGAGCCGGCCAGCGTGTCGGCCGGACGCGCCGAGTGGCCCCACGACGACGACGAACCGGTCAAGGAAACCGTGACGTACCGCAACTCCAGCGACAAAGACATCGTCTTCAACATGTCCCTGACGACGCTCGGGCCCGACGGCGAGGCCGCGCCGGACGGCATGTTCAAGGTCTCCGCCGACCAGGTCGAGGTCCCGGCCGGAGGCGAGGCGACCGTCGACGTCACCGTCGACACCACGATCGACAGTCCGGACGGCTACTACAGCGCCTGGGTCGCCGCCGACGCCGACGGGGCCTCCGTTGTCACGCCGGTAGCCGTCGACAAAGAGGTCGAAAGCTACGACGTGACCGTCGAGGCGATCGATCGGGACGGATCCGCGGCGGAGTACGCCAGTCTCGTGCTCTTGAGGCTCGACGAACCCGGCATCGAGTTCATCGACGTCGAGGGCGGCGAGACGACGCTGCGCGTTCCGGCCGGCGAGTACCACGTCGACGCCGACGTCATCCGCGAAGACGGCGACTTCGAGTACAGCAAACTGGTGCAGCCCAAGGTGAGCATCTCTGAGGAGACGACGCTGACCTACGACGCGCGCGACGCCGAGGCGGTGTCGGCCGGTCCCGCGAACGACGAAGTGGGAATGACCGGCGGGATGATCTTCTACGACCGACCGTCGGACAACGGCGGCCTGGTGTCCGGGGTCTTCCTCGAGAATTACAACGGCGTCTACGTCGGCGGCGTCGGAGACCCGGTGGCCGACGACGAGATGGAAGTGATGTTCTCCAGCCACTGGGCGCCGGCGCAAAGCGACGACCTGGCGTATCACCTGGCGTTCCTGGAAACCGGGCAGATGCCGACCGGGTTCGAGCGCACCGTCGCCGACGACGAGCTGGCGCGAGTCGAGGCGGACTACCGCTCCCAGGCCGAGGGCAAACAGGCCTCCAAGATGTGGATGGCGTCCACCGGCGCATTCGGTCTCGGCCACGGCGCCGTGACCGGCATCCCGGGTCAGCGCGTGGAGTTCCACACCGTCGACGACGGCATCGAGTGGAGCGCCGAACTCGAGCAGGTCACCGACGACTTCGACTCCGAAACCCTCCAGGGCGGCGTCGTCGACCACGAGGCCGGCGAGACCTACACCGAGACGTGGAACGCCGCGGCGTTCGGTCCGGGGCTGCCCGCGTCCGGCTCGGAGAACTCCTGGGTCTACCGCGAGGACGACCTCGTGGCGGTGAACCTGCCGCTGTACTCCGACGCCGCGGCCGACCACTACGGATTCTCGGTGGTCGACGAGGCCAGCACCGTGCTGTACGCCGACGGCGACGCGGTCGGCGAGACCGAGGAGGCCGGGTACGGCGAGTTCGAGGTTTCGCCGGACGACGCGGAGTACCGATTGGAGACCGAGGCGATCCGAAGCGGGGTCTCCGACTTCTCCACCATGGTCTCCGGCGCCTGGACGTTCCAGTCCGGGCATGTCGACGGAGCCGAGGCGCTGCCGCTGTCCGCGGCGCGGTTCGCTCCCGCCGGCCTCGACGAGAACAACTACGCCGAGGCCGGCGGCACGACGACCGCGCCGATCACGGTCGACAGTCAGATCGACGACGCCGGTGTGGACTCCCTCGAGGTCTCCGCGTCGTTCGACGACGGCGAGACCTGGCAGGAGCTGGAGGTCGAAGACGACGACGGCAAGCTGTCCGTCGACGTCGAACACCCCGACGCGGCCGGCTTCGTCTCTCTGAAGTACACGCTCGTCGACGACGACGGCAACACCGCCGAAGTCACGATCCTTCGGGCGTATGGGTTGAAGTAGAAAATCGCACGCCGCCTTCGGCGGCGGCGCCGCTTGACGCCACGCCGCCGCCGAAGGCCTTGCGCAGGCGAGGGCGGACGCACGTTCGCGATCGAAATCGGCTCGGTTTATGGTCAGGGCCGGCGTCTGTCCGCGTCGGGCGCCGCCGTCCGACATGATCCGTCGAAACTGGAGGACCACGACTGTGGCAGCACAACGCGAGCAGTGGGGCACCCGCGCCGGGTTCATCCTCGCCGCGGTCGGCTCGGCCATCGGCCTCGGCAACATCTGGCGCTTCCCGGCCACGGCCTACGAGGCCGGCGGCGGGGCGTTCTTGATCCCCTACCTCGTGGCGCTGCTGACCGCCGGAATACCGCTGCTGATCTTCGAGTACGCCGTGGGCCACCGGACCCGCTCGTCGCCGCCGCGCGCCTTCCGGACGCTGTCGCGCGCCGCCCAGCCGCTCGGCTGGTGGCAGGTGGCCATCTGCTTCGTCATCGCCACCTACTACGCGGTGATCATCGCCTGGGCGCTGCGATACGCGCTGTTCTCGCTGGACCTGCAGTGGGGAGACGACACCGAGGGCTTCTTCCTCGGCTTCCTCGGCGCGGCCGAATCGCCCGGAATGATCTCCAAATACCTGCCCGGCCTCGTCGTCCCGCTGATTCTGGTGTGGGCGATCACGCTTGGCATTTTGGCCCTCGGCGTCAAAAAGGGCGTGGAGCGGGCGAACAAGATCTTCATCCCGCTGCTCGTGGTGACCTTCGGCGCCCTGGTGGTCAGGTCGACGTTCCTCGACGGCGCCGCCGACGGCCTCAACGCCTTCTTCACCCCCGACTGGGACCGCGTCTTCGACACCAACGTGTGGCTGCTGGTCTACGGGCAGCTGTTCCTGTCGCTTTCGGTGGGCTTCGGCATCATGATCACCTACGCCTCCTACCTGCGCCGCCGCGCCGAGCTCACCGGGGCGGCGCTGGTCGCCGGCTTCGCCAACAGCTCCTTTGAGATCCTGGCCGGCATCGGGGTGTTCTCGGCGCTTGGGTACATGGCGACGACGACCGGCGTGGCCGTCGACGACGTCGTCCAGGGCGGACCGGGCCTGGCGTTCATGGCGCTGCCGCAGATCGTCTCCGAGATGCCCGCCGGGCGGCTGTTCGGTCTGCTGTTCTTCTTCTCGCTGGTCATCGCCGGCTTGACGTCGCTCATCAGCATCGTCCAGGTGCTGATCTCCGCGGTGCAGGACCGCACCGGCTGGAGCCGACTGCCCGCGGTCGGCGTCGTCGGCGGATTCACCGCGGCCGTGTCGATCGCGGTGTTCCCGACCGACCAGGGCCTGAGCATTCTCGACGCCGCCGACAACTTCATCAACAAGTACGGCATCACGCTGGCCGCGCTGACCGCCATCGTCGTGGTGGGCTGGATGATGCGCAAGCTGCCGGAGCTGCGCGGCCACGTCAACGCCGTCTCAGAACTGAAACTGGGCGTGTGGTGGATCGTCGCGCTCGGCGTGATCACGCCGCTGATGCTGGCGTGGATCATCGTCAACGACCTGATCAACGAGCTCAAGGCGCCCTACGGGGAGATGCCCTTGAACTTCCTGTACGTCACCGGCTGGGGCGTGGCGATCGGCGCGATCGTGTTCGGTCTGCTCGCCTCGCTGGCGCCGTGGCGCGACTCCGATC
>JBOGDN010000344.1:0-2900 GCA_050742995.1 Stackebrandtia sp.
GCCGACCTCGGTGACCGTCATGTGCGCCGGAGCGCCCTCGGCGCAGCCCTGCGGCACCAGCGCGTGACGAAACCCCAGCCTGGCCGCTTCGGCAAGCCGGCGGGGCGTTCCCGAGACTCGCCGCACCGCCCCGGTGAGTCCGACCTCGCCGACGGCGACGATGTCCGCCGACACCGGCGCGGTCGACACCGACGACGACACCGCCAAGGCCACGGCCAAGTCGGCGGCCGGCTCGACGACCCGGATGCCGCCGACCGTCGCCGCGTAGACCTCGCGGTCGAGACAGCGCACGCCGCTGCGCCGGTCGAGCACGGCCAGGACCATGCTCAGCCGCGCCGAGTCCAGGCCGGAGACCGTGCGACGCGGCATCGCACCGTCCTTGACGCTGGCCCCGACCAGGGCCTGCACCTCCACGAGCATGGCGCGGCGGCCCTCCATGGTGACGGTGACGCAGGTGCCGGGCACCGGCTCGGCGGCGGCCTCGGCCAGGAAAAGCCCGGCCGGGTCGCTCAGCCCCACGATGCCGTCTTCGGCCATGTCGAAGCAGCCCACTTCGTCGGCTGGACCGAACCGGTTCTTCACCCCGCGCAGCAGCCGCAGCGTGGAGTGGCGGTCGCCTTCGAAGTGCAGCACGGCGTCGACGAGGTGTTCCAAGACGCGGGGGCCGGCGATGTGACCGTCCTTGGTGACGTGGCCGACGAGCACGCAGGTGATGCCGCGTTCCTTGGCCACGGAGATGAGGCCGGACGCCACCGATCGCACCTGAGTGACGCCGCCGGGCACGCCGTCGACGGAGGAGTCCGAGATCGTCTGGACCGAGTCGAGAATGAGCAGGCCGGGTTTGACCGCGTCGAGGTGACCGAGCACCGCGGCCAGGTCGGTCTCGGCGGCCAGCATCAGGTCGTCGTGGAGGGCGCCGATGCGGTCGGCGCGCAGTCGCACCTGGGAGGCCGACTCCTCGCCGGTGGCCACGAGGACGCGACCGTGCCCGGCGGCGGCATAGCGGTGCGCCACGTCGAGCAGCAGTGTGGACTTGCCGACGCCCGGCTCGCCGGCGATGAGCGTGACGGCGCCAGGCACCAGTCCGCCGCCGAGCACCCGGTCGAACTCGGCGACTCCGGTGGGTTTGGCCTGGGCGGCTTCGGCGCTGACCTGCCGGATCGACTGGGCAGGCGAGGACGGCCGCGCAGCGGCGCTGCGGCGCGGCGAAACGATCGCCGCGGCCGGCGCGGTCTCTTCCAAAGTGCCCCACTGGTCGCAGTCGGGACATCTGCCGAGCCACTTGGGCGCGGTGTGTCCACAGTCGGAACACACGTAGGACGAGCGGGGCGTCTTGGCCATGGCCTAGAAACTACGGCACCCGTGCGTCAATTCCGGCGCACGAGCGCGGAGCGTCAGTGGCCCTCGGCTTCCTCGAGTTCGAGGTGTTCGCGCTCTTCGGGCTCCATGGGCGTGCCGACGGGCACCTGCAGCTCGATGGAACCGGCTTCGGCGAAGGTGAACGTGATCGGGACGACGCCGCCCGGCTTGATCTCTTCGGAGAGGTTTTCCAGCACCAGGTGGACGCCGACGGCCGGGTCGAGCAGAAGGTAGCCGCCGGATTTGACGTCGCCGCCGAAGTCCTCGGGGGCTGCGGCGTCTTCTTCCGCGGCTTCGGCCTCGGCGTCGTCGGCGTCGTCGGCCTGCGCATCTTCGCCTGCTTCGCCTTCCTCGTCTTCGGCGGCGTCTTCGCCTTCGCCTTCGGCGGACTCGTCCTCCGCAGGCTCGCCCTCCGCGGACTCGGCGTCGTCCTCGGCCTCGGCGGAGTCGGCTTCCTCGCCCTCGTCGGCGGCTTCGCCCTCGGCGGTGTCCTCGACCGGCGCGTCGGGGTCGACCAAAGCGGCGGACTCGGCGATCGGGGATTCCACGCCGATCAGGCGGTCGGACTCTCGCCCCGTGTTGAAGATCCGCACCACCAGCGGCGCGTCCTCGCCGGCAGCGTAACCCGCGGCGTCGAAGACCACCACGACGTCGCGCAGCGCGATGTATATGTGCTTGTCGTCGTTGACGATCTGGTCGTTGACGCCCGGCACCGAGGGAACCATCGAGTCGGTCTGCGCCTGCTGTCCGGCGCCGCAGCCGGACAAGGCGAAGGTCGCGGCGACCGCCGCGCCGAGCAACATGCGATTCAGCGACTTCACGATGTTCCCTTCTTGAACCAAGCGTGCGCCCCACAGACTAAACGGCGACTTCGGCGGCGACGTGCCAGACCCGGACCTGTGGTCTAAATCGCGGTCGCGACGAGCAGCGCCGCCACGTTCAGCAGGGCAACGGCTTCCACCAGCCGGAAGGTCCAGCGAGGGGGCGCCGCGACCCCGGCCGCGAGCACGAACAGCGCGGTCAGCGCCCCCGCGAGCAGCACGTACGGAACGTCCACGGTGTAAGCCAACGTCAGGGTCGCGCCGGCCATCAGGGCCGAAGCGGCCAGACGACTGTTTCGCGGGCCAAGCCGGTGCGGCAGGCCGCGCACTCCGGTCGCGGCGTCGTCTTCCAGATCGGGCAGGACGTTGGCGAAGTGGGCCGCCGCGCCGAGCAGCGCGCCGACCGCGATCAGCGCCGGCGCCGGGTCGGGCACTACGTAGGCCACGAGCAGTCCGAAGGACACGGCGAAGGGGACCAGCGAGAACGGGGTGTTCTTGAGCGGATAGTTGTACGCCCACGCGCCCGCGACGGCCGCCAGGTGCAGCCAGCCCTCCGGTCCCACCCACAGCGAAAGCGGAACGCACGCGGCGACGCCGACGAACGCCGCCGTCCGCGCCGCGCCCGAACTCAGCTGATCGTTCGCGACCGGCTTGTCGGCGCGTCGGCTCACGCGGTCGCGGGCGGCGTCGATCCAGTCGTTGCACCAGCCGATCGACAGC
>JBOGDN010000345.1:0-5266 GCA_050742995.1 Stackebrandtia sp.
CCGCCGCGCAGCACGCTGTTGTAGAAGTCGTGCGCCAGCGACGACGACGAAGCGATCGTGAGTCCGGCCACTGTGGCTAGAATCGTGGCGAACGCCGTGGCGGCGATGATCGCCAGCATGATCGCGCCGAACGTCGAACCGCCGACTTGTGCGCCGACGGTCTCCGCCAGCTGCGGCGCGGCGGTGTTGCCCGCCTCGTTTTGGTCCTTGATCGCCTTGCTGCCGACCATCGCGGCCGCGCCGAAGCCCAGCACCAGGGTCATCAGGTAGAACGAGCCGATCAGCCCGATGCCCCAGTTGACCGACTTGCGGGCGGCTTGGGAGTCGGGGACGGTGTAGAAGCGGATCAGGATGTGCGGCAGCCCGGCGGTGCCGAGCACCAGGGCCAGACCGAGGCTGAGCAGATCCAGCTTGTTCCACAGCGTCTGAAGCGGGTCGGGATCGTCGACGCCGTAGATCACGCCCGGCTCCAGGAACGACTGTCCCTTGCCGCTCTTGGCGGCCGCGTCGTCCAGCAGATCGCCGAAGTTGAAGCCGTACACCGAAAGCACCAGCACGGTCACCAAGGCGGCGGCGCCCATCAGCATGCCGGCCTTGACGATCTGCACCCAGGTGGTGCCCTTCATGCCGCCGAAGGTGACGTAGACGATCATCAAGACGCCGACGACGACGATGCCGACGATTTTGGCGGTGTCGGCGTCCATGCCGAGGTACGTCTCGCCTTCGGAGATCCCGAGCAGCAGCGCGATGAGCGCGCCGGCCCCGACCATCTGAGCCAACAGGTAGAAAATGGACACCGACATGGTGGAGACGGCCGCCGCGGTGCGCACCGGCCGCTGCCGCACGCGGTACGACAGCACGTCGGCCATGGTGAACCGTCCCGAGTTGCGCAGCAGCTCGGCCACGAGCAACAGGGCGACCAGCCATGCGACGAGGAAGCCGATGGAGTACAGGAAACCGTCGTAACCGTTCAGGGCGATGAGACCGGCGATGCCGAGGAACGACGCGGCGGACATGTAGTCGCCGCCGATCGCCAGTCCGTTTTGCACTCCGGAGAACTTGCGCCCGCCGGAGTGAAAGTCCACGGCCGACTTGGTGTGGCGGCTGGCCCACACCGTGATTCCCAGGGTGGCGGCGACCATGACCAAGAACAGCAGGACGGTGAGGGTGCGGCCGGTTCCCGTGGCCGTTTCGGCGGCGAAGTTCATGCCTTGTCCTCCGAATTCGTGTCGGTGAGCTCGGTGCGCAGCTCCTCGGCGAGCGGGTCAAGTCGTCGCGACGCGTAGCGCGAGTACCAGATCGCGATTCCGAAGGTGGTGATGAACTGCAGCACGCCGAACACGAGGGCTACATTGATATTTCCGAATAGGACGGTATTCATGACACCGCGGGCGTAGGCCGACATGAGCACGTACAGCAGGTACCAGGCCATGAAGGCCACGCTCACGGGTACGACGAACACGAGCAGGCGACGCTTCAGCTGTTTGAAGCGAGGGTCTTCGTACATGGCCGTCGAGCGGGTCTCGATCCTCTCGAGCTCGGCGTCGGCGGAGCCGTTCGCAGATTGACTGGAAGGGGGAGGCGACACGGCCGTCTCCTTTTCTTTTCTGGCGGATGTCTGGGGCATTGCGAATCTGAGGGCTTGCTGGGAACGTAAGAAACCTCACTGCTCAAGAGAAGGACCTGCGGCGCGTGGCGCGTCGGGCGTGGTGATTGTGCGGCCGGCAGGGGACGACCGGTCGCCGAGCGGTCGTCATATGCGGCGAACGGTCGCAGACGGAAATCGGGAACCTGGACGCCGAACCGTGCGTCGTCCCCAGGTACATGTCAGACAGGTGGAGGGCGACGGAGTGTTGGCGACGGCGAATCTGCGTATGTTCGGGACGATCGCGACGGCGGCGATCATGCTGGCGACGGCGGCCTGCAATCAGGATCTGGGCGACGACGACGTATCGGTCGAATTCGATCTCCCCAGTTTCGAACTGGACGACAAGCGCTCTGTGGTGGAGTGGAAGCCGCGGATCGTCAACGGCTCCGGCGAGGATCTGTCCGACGCGGTCCTCAGCGTCGCCGTAGCGGAGCCCGGGGACGGCATGCCTGCTATCGAGGTGTTCAAAGACGCATACCCGTTGGAATGCGAGACCTACTCGGCAGAAGACGGGGAGTCCGTCGATCTGCCGCCGGCGCAGGAAGCCTCGTGCGGTGAACATTTGCCTCCCAACGAGAAATGCGAGTTCCCCGGCGGCGTGAACCACGACGGCGGCGGTGTCGGGCGGACGGCGCGATGCGTCAGGGACCTCGCGCCGGGAGAGAACGAGTACTGGCTGGAGCTGAAGCTGGACGTTTCCAACATGGACGCCGACGGGGACAAGCTGGTGAATTACCCGGACCTGTCCGTCCAGGCCGAGTTGAGCGTCGGCGAGAACGTGCTCGCCTCCGCCGAATCGACGTTGGACGTCACCGGCGCCGCCAAGTACGGACGACTGACCTTTGACGACGTGCCGGAGCAGGCGCCCAGCGACCGGGCCTATCCGAACGGATTCGACTGGACGTTCACCGTCGCCAACGATTCCGACACCGACGTGGAGGACGCGAAGTTTTACGTCAGAAGCGGCTCCGATCTCGCGCTCTCGACCGGCCGCGAAAACTGCCGCTGGGACGACATGGAGGACGACCCGCTGGACAGTCACATCGACTGCGAGGACGTCGACATTCCCGCCGGCGAATCCGTCACGGTGAGCATGCGTCTGTATGTCTACGACCCGTTCCAGAGCCTGGCGGACAACTGCGAGCAAGAAGACGGCGACTGTGTTCAGCGAGAGCTCCTGACCGTGGACGTGTACGACGGCGAATACCGCTTCGCCGCGGGCGAGACCGAAGTCGAGGTCGTACTCGTCGAATGACCCGAACTGTCCGCCTGTGACATGCGCTCGCCGGCCGCTCGTAGGCTCTTGGCGTGAATCTCGACGAAGACGAGGTCGGCGTCGGCCCGTGGCAGGGGCCGTGGCCCGAGGGGGACCGTTACGACCCCGAGCTGCTGGCGCACGGCGACCGCCGCAACGTCGTCGACCGGTACCGGTACTGGACGCGGGAGGCCATCGTCGCCGACCAGGACGCCTCGCGGTTCCCCTACTCGGCGGCGATAGAGAACTGGCAGCACGATTTCAACATCGGCACGGTGGTGCGCAACGCCAACGCCTTTGCCGCCAGATCCGTGCACATCGTGGGGAAGCGACGGTGGAACCGGCGGGGCGCCATGGTCACCGACCGGTACCAGCACGTGCGTCACCACGAGTCGATCGAGGACTTTCTGGAGTGGGCGCACTCGGAAGACCTGCCGATCGTCGGCGTCGACAACCTGCCAGGCAGCGTGCCGCTGGAGACGTTCACGCTGCCGCGGCGCTGCGTGCTGTTCTTCGGGCAGGAGGGCCCGGGTCTTTCGCCGCAGGCTCGGCTGGCGTGCCGGGACGTCTGCTCGATCGCGCAGTTCGGGACGACCCGGTCGATCAACGCCGGCGTGGCCAGCGGCATCGCCATGCACGCCTGGGTCCGCGCCCACGGAGGCGTCTCATGACGTGGACACGCCGGTGACGGATATCTGACACTTTCTGAGACGACACGGCGACAGTTCGACGAATGTCGAGGTCATGAGCGGAACGTCGCCGCGAACTCCCAGGTCAGCGCCCCGTAGACTGTCTACAATTGGGTGCCCCGGTGACGAAGGGATGCAGTTGGGGAAAAAGGCGGCTAGTCTTGAATCGGCCGATCCCGTGGGAAGGGAACACCGTGGTCGTAGACATGACAAACGGCAAAAAGTACATTGAGTTGGCAGGCACTGTACGCTCAGTGATGTCAGTCAGTCCCGGTGAATGCGGGCGGGCGACGCCTGTTGGCCGCTGCGGTTCCATCGAGACGTTGTGGGAGGGGGTTCGCCCGTCATGAAAAAGCTTCTGACCTGGGCCGGTGTGGCCTTCCTGGTCTTCTTCGTAGCCTTCCGGCCTGAAAGCGCAGGCAACGTCGTCGGAACGATTGCCGGAACCATCGGCGACATCGGCGCAGGCTTTGCCACGTTCATCGCAAATATTGTTGGCTGAGCATGGCCGAAGACGACAAAATGGCAGGCGGTGGTCCGGAGGAGGAACCCCGGATCACCGAACCGCTAGGGCCTCCGAACCAACGTCCTCCCGCCGACGCCGCCAAGTCCCCGGAGATCGCCGAGGACGACCTGACCGGGTTCAGATTCGACGCCTCCGGGATGCCGTTGGGCCCCAGCGACCTCCCCGTGCCGGACGTCCCGTCCCCGCTGGCCGCGCGCTACCTGTTCCCCACCGAGAAGTACCGCGGCGAATGGCGTCGCCACTGGATCCACCTGATGCCGGTCATCGTGGTCGGCGTCCTGGCGACCTTCGTCGGCGGCTACCTCATCGGCCTGCTCGGCAAGGGCGGCCTTGAAACCGCGGTCACCGGCGTTCTCGTCGCCTACATCCTCATCCTGGTGTGGGCCGCGTGGAGAGTCGCCGACTGGTACTTCGACCGGTTCATCCTGACCAACAAGCGAGTCATGGTCATCAACGGCATCATCACCCGCAAGGTCGCGATGATGCCCCTGCTTCGCGTCACCGACATGAAGTACGAGCAGTCCCCGCTGGGACGCATGATGAACTACGGCAGCTTCGTCATGGAGTCCGCCGGCCAGGACCAGGCGCTGCGCGAAGTCAAGCACCTGCCCGACCCCAACGAGCTCTACCTCCAGATCTGCGAGGAGATGTACGAGCCCGAGGCGGTGGAGGCGCGCGACGTCGTCGACGGCGAGCCGCTCGACGGCACGCTCGGCGACGTGCAGAGCCCCGCCCACCGCGTCGGCGACGCCTGAAACCGGCCCTCGAACCCGTGCCTCGCTGTGCTTTCGGCGTGACTTTTCGGCTTCCGGCGACAAGAGCCGTCGCCTGGAAACCGCTTGCGACGGAAGCCGATCCCTAAACAGGCCTAGACATACCGCCCGGTATCCGCGATGATCAAATGAAGCTCCTCGCAGGTCATGAGGAGGGCAGGATCATGGCCTTGGGATCGTCATCCTTTTCGACGGATCGTTGCGGCGACGTCATGACGCGTCTGGAACGAGTGGTCGCCGACGTCTCCGCCGCCGGACCGCAATGGCGGGAAGGCGTGCGCGACGGCCTGGACGCGTTGCGCGACGCAATGACAAGAGGTCTGCCGCAGCCCCCGCGCGCCTCGGGGTCGCAGCGGCCCGGACCGTACTCAGAAC
>JBOGDN010000346.1:0-7942 GCA_050742995.1 Stackebrandtia sp.
CTGTGTAGCTGGGCGCCGCACACCCCACGGAAGACCCCTCTTTGAAAGGCCACCCCCTCATGGCCAACGCCGACGAAATCATCGTGCAAATCGAAGGCAACCAGTCAAAGGTCGCCGAAGCCCAGCAGGGCGCGCAGCAAGCGGGCGCCTCCGCCTCTGAATTCGGGCAGCAGATGCAAGGATTCGGCGTAGACGACAAAGCCCAGGTCGCCCACATAGTCTCTGAGCACCTCAACGAACAGGCTGTGCTCTTGGCCCAAGCTCACGCCAAGGGCGAAGAGGCGAAGGCCAACGCCGCCCGCCTCAAGAACAATTTAAGCCCCGGCAGCGGCGGCGCCTCCCCACGCGAACCCGCCGCCAAAATCGGCGACCCCGCCACCGCCCCCGACGCAGCCCCCGGCGATCTCCAAAAGGAGCATCAGGGACCCGAAGACAGCGACAGGACCAGATTTCAGCGGTTCGGCCGAGGCATGGTCCGCCATGCTGATGCTCTTGAGGCTCAAGCCAAGGATCTCGGAAGCCCTGCGGTCAACATGCTGAGCCAGGGATACGACCCGCACATACACAGCACCGAAACAGTAGAGACTCCCAGATCAGCGCCCACGATAGGCTCGACCACTCATGACGCTCAAGTCACGGATGTGGTTGGCACAGCCGTAGTCATGGGGGCGATTGCCGTTGAGGGCATCTCTCGTTGGGCTAAGAGGAAGGACAATAGGTGACGAACAACGAGTTGTTCCGCCAAGTGGTCAAGGCGATGGCGACAGGCGATCGAGACAGGGCAATCGACCTGAACAAACAGGTACTTGACAGCGATCGTCGGGCTTACTTCATCTTTGTTTCAGCCGTGTTCGCCGGGGCAGTGGAGCACCGGTTCAAAGACGACCGTAGCCACGAGGCCGTGGTTCGATTCGTCAACGAGATGCGGCACGACTTCAGAAACGCCGAACCGCCGATCAAGCCGCTAGCCGTGGAAGGTCTTATCCGGGCCCTTTTTGGAGAGGATCACTTCCTCGACGACATCGACAGTGAAGACCAGTTCCTCAGCCAGTACGCCGTCATCCGCAAGATCGTCGACCAGTCCGACCACATGAAGGAAAGGTTCGACGACTACCTGGCCGACGCGGAGACTCTCGCCAGGCAGTGGGCCAGCGAAGAGGGATGACGAGTGGCGCGCTTACAGCATCTACGTGACAGCCTTCTTTGCTGGGGCGGCCGGGCATCGCTTCGAGCACGACCAAAGCCATGACGCCATCCACCGATTCGTCAGCGAGGCTCGTTACGACTACCGGTCAGCGGACCCGCCGGTGAAGGCACTTGTGATGGAAGGTCTGTTCAGGGTGCTGTTCGGCGAGGAACACCTGCTCAACGAGATCAGCCCCGAGGACCAGCTGCGGCACCAGTTTCTGGCGATCCGCAAGATCGTCGACCAGTCGGAGCACATGAAGGAGCGGCTCGACGACTACCTCGCCGACGCGGAGACTCTCGCCAGACAGTGGGCCAGCGAAAAGGGCAGAAGCAAATGACGGTGAAGACCGACCACCGCGAACTCGTCAAAGCGATTGCCGTTGGCAACACGGAGAAGGCCAACGCGCTCAACGACCGCATACCTGATGACGAGCGGGAAGACTTCCACACGTTTGTGACGGCGTTCTTCAGCCTCATGCTAGAACAGCGGTTCAAGGATGACAGCAGCCGCGAAGCGATCCTGGCGTTCGTCGACGAGATGCGCTACGACTACCGCAACACCGAACCACCGATCAAACCGCTTGCCGTCGAAGGGCTCATCAGGGCTTCGTGCGGCGAGGAGCACTTCTTCGACGAGATCTCGCCAACCGACACCCTCCGCTCGGAGTTCCTGGTCATCGGTAAGATCGCCGCGCAGTCACCGATCGTTATCCCCCGCATCGAGGACTTCCTGACAGACGCCGAAACGCTGGCGGCGCAGTGGGCCAGCGAAGCGGGATGACGAGTAGCCGCCTGTCCCGGGAGATTCTCAAGGCTGCAGCCCTCGGGGATGCCGGCACCGTTGAACAGCTCAACGAAGAGCGTCTCTCCAAGGATCGATCCGAGGATGAGCGCCGCCAGTTTCGCACCTTGGTATCGGCGTTGTTCTGCATCGTGTTGGAGCGACGGTTTAGAGACGACGCCAGCCACGCGGCGGTCAAGCGGTTCATCGACGAGATGCGCTACGACTACCGCAACGCCGAGCCGCCGATCAAACCGCTGGTCACCGAGGGGTTGATTCGCGGCGTCATGGGCGAAGAACACCTCCTTGACGAGATCGCTCCCGAAGAGCAGCTGGAGGCGCAGTTCCCGGTCATTCGGAAGATCACCATGCAGTCTGAAGACATGACCAACCGAATCGACGCCTACCTGACCGATGCCGAGGCACTGGCGGCTCAGCGGGTAAGCGAGAGGTAAGGGGCGTTAGGCGGGGGTGCGGAGGGTGGTGAGGAGGGCGGCCCAGTCGGCGCGGGTGGCGGTGAGCATGCCACCTTCGCGGTGTTTGGTGTCGCGTACCGCCACCGTGACGGAGGCGCAGGTGCAGGAGGCCACCTCGACGCAGTTCTGGTCTCCACCGCTTACGCTGCGGCGGCTCTTGCGCCAGGCACCGACCTCAACGCACTGGCCCGTGCTGTCTGCGCTTCGGGTGCTCTTACGCCAGTTGATCGCGACGGGGTGTGCAGTCACTCGATGTCCTTCAGCAGCTGTTGGAGGAACTTGGTCGATTCGCTCGCGTTGCGAGCCAATCGATAAAGCTCATCGTACGCACGCGTAAACGGCTCAACTTTGTCTGGAGCTTCCAGGAACGTGCGCCCCACCAGGTTCTCTACGAACGCCACATCTGGATATGGATCAGGCATGTCGAAGAACGTGAAAGGGCCGCTAACCCCTGGGTGCCATCCCACATCGCGTGGAAGCACGCGGATGTCGATGTGTGCGTTGGCTCGCGCTTTAAGCAGGTACTGCAGCTGATCTCGCATCACCTGCGGGCCGCCGGTTTGCCGAAGGAGAGGGCCTTCTTCCATAACCACGGCCAGCTGTGTGGGCTCGTCTCGTTCGAGGATGCGTTGCCGGGTGCGCCTGAGCTCGACCATCCGAGCGATGTGCTTCTCTTCAGCTTCGCGGCCAGGGCCGTAAGCCATGATGGCCTCGATATACCGCTCTGTTTGGAGCAAGCCCGGAATCAACATGGGCG
The DNA here is from genome assembly GCA_050742995.1 of Stackebrandtia sp. Lineage (GTDB taxonomy): Bacteria > Actinomycetota > Actinomycetes > Mycobacteriales > Micromonosporaceae > Stackebrandtia. The sequence continues at coordinate 3,203 of JBOGDN010000346.1, forward strand.
CGAACACGCAGATCCTCGCTGCCCGCGCCTCAAGCCAGGTGTAGTCCAGAAACTCCATGTCCAGGTCTGATGTGTCGCCCTCCCACCAATCGCGACGCCAAGCGTCCTGGCTGAGCTGGAACAGGGCGTCTCGCTCGCGCGGATTCGAGATGCCGTAGAAGTCAACTAGATCCCGGATGTACGAGCGCCGCACGCGCATCGTGCCGCGTTCGAAACGGCTCATGGTGTTGGACGACATCTGCAGGTACTCCGCCGCGTCCTCAAGTCTGTATCCAGCCTGTTTGCGCGCGCTCCGCAACCGCTCGCCGAGCCACTGCACGCGTAGCGACAGCTTCTGATCCTTTGCCATGGCGCATCCCTTGGTTACGAATATTCTTAGATTCTCAATATTGTACTTGCGTTAGTTCATCTTATATGCCATGATGACCGTACGCATCCCATTACCGGGTGTGACAACTGAAGAGGGATTGCTTGCCCGGCTCCGCAGGGCAAGCTTGAGACGACCGAGGCGGGCGTGAGTTTTGGCGAACAGCGCCCGCCCCGGTCCCTACGGACCGAACACAAGGACATTCGCTCAGCGAGTGTTGCGTCCGATCACCGCTTAGTGTGCCAAACCGCCCGTCGCTCGCAGCACGGCGGCAGGCGTTGACGGCGCGTCTTTGGGCGTCATGTCGGTCCGTCGGGACTGTTTTCCACAGATTTATCCACAGGCTTCTCCACAGCCTTCGGGCGCCTGTGGATAACTCGTGACTCCCGAGAGGAACCACACAGCCATGTCCGTCGTGTCCTGCGAATACGAGCTCCTGCCGCCCGGCCCCGGCAACCACGCCGACCCGCCCGAGGCCGCCGACTCCGACCTGCGCACCCACCTCTACACCACGGCGCTGCGCGACGTCGGCCGCCGCTTCGCGTTCTCCACCACCTACACCGCCAAGGACGGCACAGTCCGCGTCTTCACCCGCTGGATGGGCTGGCAGAACCGCGACGACTCCGTGGTCATCCTCGACCGCGACGGCCGCCCCTGCGGCTGGTACCTCTCGGTCGCCTCCGCCCACGCCCACCTGCGCGCGGGCGCCGAAACTCTCTGGCTGACCTGGCTCGAACCCTCACCAGAGGGGAGCTGACCCGCGATGCTCGAGACTTACGCGGCCGCCGCGCGTCGCAACCTCAATCGCCACACCGCCACCACCCAGGGTGCCTGCTGGCGCTGCAGCGTCGCCTACCAGCAAGCCGTCGCCTGGCCTTGCTTCCCCTGGCGGCTGGCGAGCTACATCTTGCGAGCGCAGCGAGCAAGACCATGACCTCAGCCTCCGCGCCCGACGGACACGCTCGTGATCCCCCGCGAGCCTTCCCGGGGGCCTCCATCCTCCTCCCCAATGGCTTCAGCCTATAGATCTGGGAGCGCTCCCGACAAATCGACGAATCAGGCCTGTGGATAACCGCCGTTATGTGGAAAACCCAAAAAGGAGTGTCAAAATGTCCGTCGTCGCCTTCACGCCAGAATCGCACCGCCCGAACATCATCCGTCCCTATGTTCACTGTGGTCCACGACCGCACCCGCGACCCCACCCGCGACAGGCGGCGGGGCGAAGAGTTGGGGAGAGAGTAGGAACAGCGGCGGCGGGGGCAAGAGCTGGGGAAGGAGCAGGGGCGGCGACGGGGGCGAGAGTTGGGGAAGGAGCAGGAGTAGCTGTTGCGACATGGGCGGCGATCGCCCAGCCGTCCGGGCTCGTGATCCGCCGCGTTCCGCCCGGCGTCAGGATCCGTCTCCACCCGCTTCTCTACCCGCACCACGACGTGGGCCGCCGCGCGTACGAGATCACCCAGCAGCGCATTCGGGACAACAACATCCTCTCCGAGCATCTGCCGCGGTGGCGGCTGCGGTTCGCGATCGCGCTCGGGGCCTTCCCCGTCCTGTGGGTCCTCCCCCGCTGCCGCGAGTGTCGCAAGCCCTGGCCCTGCCGACACCTCACGGCCTGCCTGCGCCGCCGGCACGGGTGGACCGGCTCGATCGTCGGCCACGTCAAAAACCTCTCCACCAAACGCCGCCGCGCCCGCGCCGCCAAACGCAGCCCCACCGCGGTCTCGCACCGCGAAAAACCGCGCCGCCGCCCGGGGTACGCCGTCGGCTAACGCACCAGGTCGGGGGTGAGGTCGGCGAGCGTCGGCGTGCCGGCGAGCGTCATGGCGTGCCGCAGCTCGTCGGTGAGGTCGTCGAACAGCCGACGCACCCCCTCCTCGCCCTCGACCGCCAGCGCCCACAACACCGGCCGCCCCACGAACACGGCGCGCGCCCCAAGCGCCAGCGCCGCCAGGATGTGCTCGCCGCGACGCAACCCTCCGTCGACGTACACCTCCGCGTCGGCGCCCGCCAACGCCTCGGCGATCTCCGGCAGCGCCTCGGCGGTGGATATCGACGCGTCGAGCTGCCGCCCGCCGTGGTTGGAGACCAGCACCGCGGCCGCCCCCGCCTCCACGCAGTCGCGCGCGTCGTCGCCGCGCAGCACTCCTTTGACGACGACGGGCAGCCCGAGCTCGTCGCGCAGCCATCCGATCGTGTCGAAGGTCAAGTCGTCGGCTTTCACCTGCGCGGCGTCGGCCGCGCGCACGTCGAGATTGACCCCCACGTGGCCGTCGGGCACGAGGTCCCACACGCTGGCGCCGCTGTTGAACTTGCGCCCCACCACCGGCGTGTCGACGGTGAGCACCACCGCCCGCGCCCCGGCGTCGCGAGCGCGCCGCAGCATCTCCAGGCTCGCCTTGCGGTCCCGCGTCAGGTACGCCTGCACCCACCACGGCGCGCCCTGAGCGCCGACGTCGGCGAACAGCGTCCCCGAATTGCTGGACACGCACGTCAGCGAGCCCGCCTGCCCCGCGGCCCACGCCACCGCGGCCTCGCCGTCGGGGTGCGCCTGCCGCTGCAGCGTCGTCGGCGCCGCGAGCACCGGAGTGTCCACATCGAATCCAAGCACGGACGCGGCCGTCGACACCTGCGACACGTCGCGAAGCACGCGCGGACGCAGCCGCAGCTTCTCCCACGCCGACACCGCCTCGGCGGCGGTGACGCCGTGCCTCGCCCCCTGGTTGAAGTACTCCACGACAGGGGCGGGCAGCTTCTCGGCCGCGCGTCGCGGCAATGTGTCGATCCAGCGCACGCGTCGCATCCTCTATGAACCGCCTGGCGGCGTCAAGCCGAATCTCTTTGCGAGGTCTAGGGCCGCACCGACTCCAGGAACCGCGACGCCTCGTCGACTTCGGGGACGTCTAGCGCGACGAACATCTCAAGCGCCCGCTGCGCCAGCTCGCGCGCCTGCTCGGCCTCGCCGAGCCCGGCGTGAGCCTCGGCGAGCAGCTGCAACGCCCGCGCCAGACGCAGCGGCTCCGGACCGGTCGCGAAATGCTCCCGCGCGTTTTCGGCGGCCGCGACCGCCGCGGGGAAATCACCGGAAAGCAGCCGCAGCCGCGCGAGGTTCAGGTCCATCGACGCCCGCGGCCCCCGCAGATCCGCCACGTCGTCGGCGCACTCCTCAAGCAGCCGGATCCCTCGTTCGCAGTCGCCCACGTCGGCGAACAGTTCGGCCAGCTCGCCGCGCGCGTCCCATTCCACGATGGGACGGCTGCGATGCGACAGCTCTATCGCCTGTTCCAGCAGCGATCGCGCCTCGGCGGTGTTGCCGGCCCGTCGACGCAGCTCTCCGAGCCGGGCCAGCGCCAGCGCTTCGTACCGCTCAGACGAGTGGCTCCGCGCGTCGACGAGGACCGTGTTCGCCAGCTGTTCGGCTTCGGCGTATCGTCCCATGTCGACATACACTTTCGCCAGCGAGTAGGCGTCCATGTATCCACTGTCGGCTTCGCCGATCGCCCTTGACAGTTCGCACGCCCGAAGCAGGTGCTGCTCAGCCTCGGCGAACTTGCCGCTCGCCCGGCAGACGGCCCCCAACGTCAGGCTGCGGTTTCGCAGATGCCGCACGTTCCCGGTCTGCTCGGCGATGCGCAGCGCCTCGCGCAGCAGCGTCTCGGCCTCGGCGATCTCGCCGAGCTGGTAGAGGCCGAGGCCCAGGTTTCCGCGCAGGACGCCGCTGGCGTCCCCGTCGCCGATCTCGTGTGCGAGCTTGACGGCCGTGCGGGCGTGCTCGATCCCCTCGCCGTACGCGCCGGCCTGCGACTTCGCCACGGCCAGCAGGTCGTGCATTTTGATGACGCCGGCGGCGTCGTCGCCGGCTTCGGCCACCCGCATCGCCGTCTGGCCAAGCTGCCGCACCATGCCCAGCTCGTGGCCGACGTTGATGAAGCGTTTCATCCGGGCGACCATCTGCCACAGTCGAGGATGGTCGGACAGCCGGCGGCAGGTCGCGATCAGGTTGTCGAACTCGTCGGGCCGCCATTCCGCGGCGAACCAGTCGACGATTCGCTCGACGATCGCCTCACGCGTCGGCGCGTCGAGCGCCGTCTCCAGCCGGCGGCGCACGTACAGGCGCATCAGGTCGTGGAACCGGTAGCGCCCGGGCCGGTGCCGCTCCACCAGATGCCCGCCGACCAGCCGGTCAAGCAGCAGTCGGGCGCGGCGCTGGTCGACGTCGCCGACCGCCGCGGCGAGCTCTTCGGCGAAATCGGCGCCCGGGAGCAGACCGAGGGCGCACAGGAACCGCCGCGTCGGCGCGTCGAGCACCGCGAACGACCCCTCGAACACCGCGGCGACCGCGGCGCGCGGGTCGCCGTCGACGGCGAGCAGCTCCAGCC
>JBOGDN010000347.1:0-2483 GCA_050742995.1 Stackebrandtia sp.
ATCGATCGGCCCTGGCCACTCGGCGGCGGCGGCGTGTGCGCAGTTGTCGCCCAGACCGGCGTGGTCGTCTCCGCCGAGCCGCCGGGCGCCGCTGCGACCCTCACACGCGCACGCCAGTCGCTGCGCCTGCTGGCCTCGGCCTCGGCCGCTCTGGTCGTGGTCGAGACAGTCGCGGGCAGTCAACTCACACGCGCGGCTCGCGTCGCCGCCGGGACGGGACGCCTCGTGTGCGCGGTGCCCGGTCCGGTCACCAGCGCCGCCAGCAGCGGATGCCACCAGCTGCTGCGCGACGGAGCGGCCCGCGCGGCAACCTGCGCCGACGACGTCCTCGACGACCTCGCCACCACCACCAGCCGCCGCGCCTGCCCCGACGAGGCGCACGCCGAGGCTGATCCATCAGCACCGGCTGAGGTGAGGCGGTCGTGACGGGCCCCCGCAACGCCGCCGGGGCCTCCCCGGCGGCGATGTATTACCGCCGGATGCGGATATCGCCACTGGCGGCGGCCTGCGACGTGCCGCTGGCGTGGCGCAGACCGGAATATCACCGGATCCTCAATCGCGTCGTTGACGGGTACTGGCTTCGCGGCGATCTGGTTCACGTCCGCGCCGAGGCACCCGGCGGCCAGGTGATGGTGGCTGGATTCGTCCGGATGGAGAACTCGGCGTGGTGGCGGCCGATCGGCGCATTCGCCGAAGCCGCCTTCGCCGCCTGGGACGGGACGTGGCGTCTGCCCGCGTCCCATTTGGGCGGGCCGGTGGCCGCGTGGCTGGACGGTCTGCAGCCGCTGCCCGACCAACCCGACCCGGTCCCCGGCGTCATGGGCGGCCGCGCCTAGCGCGACGGACTCGAGCCGCGCCCGCCCCGTGCGCGAGACGTGCGGACCGGCCGCGACAAGCGGCGGGGGTCGGCGGCGATGACGACCCGCAGAGCCTAGCGGCCTTGCGGCCGCTTTCTGCGGGTTTTCCGTCATCGCGACGCCTGACCGCCCGCCGCAAGAGGCGGCGGAGCCGGCCACGTCGCACATCTGGAAGGGACTGTGTCATGCAGCATCTCGTTTTCGAAGGCAACCTCGCCGCCGATCCGCAGCTGCGGTATACGCCGGAGGGCACCGCGGTGTGCAACTTGCGGGTGATGTGCACCCAGCGGCGCTTCGACCGCGCCACCGGGACCTGGCACGACGGCGACACCACCACATACGACGTGGCGTGCTGGCGACAACTGGGCGTCAACGCCGCCGAAGGCCTCAAAGTCGGCGACGCGGTCGTGGTCACCGCCAACAACCTGACCGTGCACCAAGCCGAGGTCAAAGGCAACCACTACGTCAACTTGCGCGTCAACGCCTCCAGCGTGGCCGCGTCGGCGCGGTGGCACCCGGCAGTCAGCAGCAAGCCCGCCAAGACCGACGCCGCGGTCGACGCGGCCGCGCAGGTCGAGGCGCGCGACCCGTGGAACGTGGCCGCCGCACAGCCCGAACCGGCCGCCGCCTAAGCAGCGTCGAGCCGGCCCGCCTCGCGCGGGCCGGCTCTTTCTCTTCGCCATTTTTCCGACCCTTGAAAGGGACTGTCGTCATGAAACTCGACCACGAGCAGCTCAAGGCCGCCGTCTACCACGTCGTGGTGGCCAGCCAAGCCGCCGCTGCCGCCAAGCGGCACGTCACCGGCACCGACCGCGCTCTCAGCGCCCGCGACGACAACGCCGCGTCCTTGTTCGCGTTGTTGAAGTCGCTCGGCGAAGCCTGCGGCGTCTACGCGCACCGCACCGCCAGCAGACAAGACGCAGACAACCCTGTCGACGCCTCGCTCGTCGCCGAGGCGATCACACGCGCCAGCAAGGCCCGCGACTTCGCGACTGACGCCGCCGCCGACCTCGACGTCTTGCTGCACTCACTTCGCCTGCTGCGCGACGCCGCCTCCAACCCCGACGCGCAGGAAGGCACGCCGTCATGACCGCCACGCCTCCCCACATCACCTTGGGTTCTGTTCCCGAACTGCTGCAGGCGGTGCCCTATCTGGTGGGCTATCACCCCCGCCACAGCATCGTCGTCATCGGCTTCGGCGATGGGGGCCATGGGCCGGCCCGCTTCACGGCCTGCGCCGGCCTACCCGACGACTCGCCGTCTGGGCTCCCCGTCCGCGTCGACATGCTGCGCCGCAACAAAGTCGACACTCTGCTGCTGGTCGCCTACGACCTCGGCGGCGACGCCGACGCCATTCTGCGTCGTCTTGTCGACTCCTACCGACAAGCAGGTATTGACGTGCCTGACGCGGTGCGCGTGGCCGACGGCCGCTGGTGGTCTCACGCCTGCGCCGATTACTGCCCGCCTGAGGGCTTCGCCTGCGAGAGCCGCGACGACGTCTCCGCGCAGTTCGTTCTCGGAGGAGCCGTCGCGCTCGACAGCCGCGACCAGAAGCTGGCGCAACTGGCGCCGGCGGCCGGCGAGGCGGCGCGCGCCGTCGCCGACGCCCGGCGGGACGTGCGAGAC
>JBOGDN010000348.1:0-4354 GCA_050742995.1 Stackebrandtia sp.
GGGCCTACAAGCCCGGCAACGTGAAGCTGCGTCCGGAGATCCTCAAGGAGATCCAGGACGCCGTCGGCAAGCAGGTCGGCAAGGACAAGCCCTTCGACCTGGTCTTCCACGGCGGCTCGGGTTCGCTGCTCGAGGAGATCCGCGCCGCGCTCGACTACGGCGTGGTGAAGATGAACGTCGACACCGACACCCAGTACGCCTTCACCCGGCCCGTCGTCGACCACATGTTCAAGAACTACGACGGCGTGCTGAAGATCGAAGGGGAAGTCGGCAACAAGAAGGTCTACGACCCGCGCTCCTACGGCAAGGCCGCCGAGGCGGGCATGTCCAAGCGCGTCGTGGAGGCCTGCGAGAACCTGCGCTCGGTGGGGACGACCGCGGCGAAGTAGGCGCCCTCGCTCACGGCCGGGACAACGGGTACACCTCCGAGTCCCGGCCGTTCGCCGTCACACGACCAGGCCGGTGTCCGGGTCGACGTCCCACACCTTCACGTCGTCCACCACCTCGCCGGGTCCCAGCAGCGAGTTGAGCAGCTGCTCCAGCTGCGGGTGGTAGTAGTGCGGCCCGAGAACGACCGCGTCGGCCCGCCACACGCGCAGGTCCTCGGCGGCCTGTTCGCGCTCGGCGTCGGCGACGACGGGCAGGGCGCCTTCGCGCATCGTCGCGACGATCAGCTCGCCGGTGGGCAGCTGGGTTCCGCTCCACTGCCCGCGGCCTTCGGCGCTCGGGCCGATGAACGCGCCGAGCGGGACGGCGAATTCGTAGCCGGCGGCCTCTTGCCAGCGCTGCCCGTCATAGGAGCGCAGGGCCGGCAGCGGCACCGGCACCAGGGTGCCGCCTTCGGCGACGTGCTCGCGCCAGGTCCCGGCGGTGATGTACTCCGGCACGCCTAGGCGCGGCTCGACCGCAGGCGGCGTCGGAACCAGGGGGAGCAGCGCCAGCGCCACCGCCAGGCGCCACACCGCGCGCGGCGTGCGATCCCACGTCTTCAGACGGTCGAGGCCGTAGGCGACCAGGATCGCGAACACCGGCAGCAACACCAGCGCGAAACGGGTGGGAATGGCAGCGTCGAAAAGCGGAAGCTGCCGCAGCGCCTCGTAAGGCCCGAAGACGCCGGTCGGCTCGCCGTTGACGCGGACCTGGCTGCCGAGGCTGACAAGCCCGAACAGGAACGCGGTGACGATCATGGCGCGCAAAGCCTTGCGGCGTCTGAAGAACATCACCGCCAGGCAGATCGCCAACGCCAACAGCGGCAGCCCGAAGAAGGTGTTCTCTTCGGTGACGTTGTGCCGCAGCCGGAAGTCGGGCTCCTGCAGCAGCCCGGCCAGGGAGTTGGTGGGGAAGGCGACGAACGAGACCAGGTCGGAGGAGAAGACGTCCGGGTTCCACGGAATGCCCTCGTAGGACTGCGGGCCGTAGAACTGGAACCACAGCGGGTAGGCCAGCACGGTCAACGCGAGCGCGGCGGCCACGCTGAGCCCCCGCACGTACCGTCCGAAAAGGGCTTTGACCTCCGAGAAGTCGCACAGGGCGTACACGCCGACGAACACCGCCATGAACAGCGCCAGGAGGAACACCACCTCCTCGCCGATGAAGATCTGGGCGGCGATCAGCGCCCCGAGCGCCGCTCCCCCGCGCACGGCCCGGCCGGGTTCGCGCAGTCGCAGGATCGCGATGAGGATGAACGGCGTCAGCAGCAGCGCGGTGAAGTTGAGGTGCCCGTTGGCGTGGGCGACGGTGGACGGTCCGAAGGCGCACATGGCGCCGCCCACGGCCGCCGCCGACCTCGAAAGCGACAGGTGGCGGTGCAGCAGGAGGTGCCAGCCGGCGGCGGTGCCGAAGAGCCCCAAGGTCATCGCCAGGGCGTACGACGTCGCGGCGCCGAAAATCAGGGTCACCGGCGCCAGGACGACGCCGATGGCGACGACCGAGGTGTTGGCCATCAGGTTGACGCCCCACGGAGCGTTCAACAGCGTGGAGAACAGCAGTCCGTCGCCGCCGGCAAGGGCGTGGGCGGTGTGGCCGAGCATCCACTCGAACAGCACCTGGTCGTCGCCGGGGTTGGCCGCGTGGTGTCGGCCCGACGGGTTCTCCCACAGGTCCCACATCAGACCGATCGACGCGAGCAGGAACGCCGCGAGGACGAGGCGGCGCCCTCGAAGGAAGGCCAGACGCGATGCCGGGGCGCGTCTTGTCGCCGGCGCGGGTTCGGCGTCGGATTCGGCCAGGTGCGGGACGTCGGCGACTTCGGTGGTCACGGCGCCTGCCCTGGACGGGGACGCGGCCACGCGAACGGCGGGGACAAGCTCATGGGTTTCGACTCAAAACGGCTCGGGGGCTCGTGACGGACGGTGCGCCAGTATACGAATCCCTACCTGACAGGTAGCTGCGCGTCGCGGCGCCGCCGTCCACGTTAACCGTCGGGCGCCAACCGCGATTCGAACGCGAAAAGTCGAGAGCGCGGCGATTCTTCGTAGAATCGCCGCGCTCCCGACGTCGTCTTACAGGAGTCGGCCGGCCCCGTAGTAGGGCGTGGCGGCGGCGTCGACGGTTTGGATCTTCACCACGTCGCCGAACGTCGGCGCGTGAATCACGTAATCGTCGCCGATGTACATGGCCACGTGCTGGAGACTGTTGTAGAACACCAGGTCGCCGGGCTGCAGCTGATCGCGATCGATGCGGGTGGTCTCTTCGTACTGCCTGGCGGCGTTGTGAGACAGGCCGATGCCCAGCTGGGCGTAGGCGTCCTTCATCAGCCCGGAGCAGTCGTAGCCGTCCGGTCCGTCGGCGGCCCACACGTACGGGTCGTTCAGCTGGTCCATGGCGTGTTGCACCACGACGCCGCGGTCCCCGGGGACGTAGTCGGGGATGTACGCGTCCCCGTCGCCGCGCTCGTCGCGGTAGGCCTCGCGGCGGTCGTCCTGCAGCCGCTCGATCGCCGTCTCGATGGTTTCCTTCTTGCCCGAGAGGTCGTCGGCCAGTTCGTCGGCGTCGGCTTTCAGGTCTTCGAGAACTTCGAGGTCTTCGTCGTAGTCGGACTTGACGTCGTTGATCTCGCTGATCACCTCGGCGTCGCCGGCGGAGATGCCGTCGAGGGCGCTCATCTTGGCCGCGAACACGTCGGGCGAGCCGGCGTCGAGTACCGCGACGGTGCTGTCGAGGCCCTGCTGCTGGTAGGCGGCGACGGTGATGCCTTCGCTCTTGTCGTACAGCGCGTCCAGCTCTTCTTCGTAGGGCGCGAGCGTCTCTTCGAGGTCTTCGATTTCGCCTTCGAGGTCGTCGAGGTCTTCCTTGACCGCGTTGTACTCCTCGATGGTCTCTTCCAGATCGAAGGCTTCGTCTTCGATCTGCTCTTCGATGTCTGAGACGCCGTCGTCGGGATCGGCCGCCGCGGGCGACGCCGACAGTCCGAGTGCGGCGATGGAAGCCGCCGCCACAATCAGGACGCGACGACGACGAGAATCGTGACGGTTCGCGGTCACGAGCAAAGCTCCTTGCTCCCCCCCAGCTGAGGTCTTTCCAGTCTGGTTGCGGCTGGCGATGGGTAACCGGTGCGGCGGCGGCCGTACACAAGCCATCGGCGAGAGTAGCGCATGCCGACGAGTCGGTCCAACCCCCGAGCGGACTGTGCCAATGGTCGTCGCTTTCCGTAGTCGCACGTCGGACAGGGTGTGCGTCGGTATTGCGGGGGTGCGGTAGGCTTCTCCGCGATGAACGGACGAACCCGCATGCCTCGTCGCGGCTGTTGTTGTTGTCGCTGAGCGACCCCAGCTGCCCGTAGTCCGTTTCCGCGCCTTCGTCGCGCATTCCCAAAGCCGAGGCTCTTCGTGACAATCGCCACGATCACCGAACAATCGCTCGCCGCTCTCGCCGAGGGCTACGCCGTCGCGCCGCCGTGGCGCGTCCGGTTCACACCGCACTCCCGCTGGGCCCGGCGGGTGCACGTCGCCGCCGACCACGAGGTCTGGCTCCTGGCGTGGCTGCCGGGGCAGGGCACCGAGCTGCACGACCACGGCGGCGCGCAGCGTCCGTCGCCGGGCGCCTTCGCGGTGGTCTGCGGGCAGCTGACCGAGCACACGGTCGTGCCGGGCGAGACGCCGAGCCTGGACCGCCGCGAATTCGCCGCCGGGGCGCCGGCGCGCACGGTCGGCGACCGCGCCGTGCACGCCTTGACGAACACCGGCGACGTCCCCGCGGTGAGCGTGCACGTGTACGCCCCGCGGCTGGACGTGATGCGTCGTTACCTGTTCGACGAGTCCGGGCTGTGGCTGGCGTCGATGAAGCGCGCCGGCGCGGACTGGTTAGAGGACCCGGCGGCGGATCTGTCCTACTGCGCTGCGCCGTTGCTTCGGCT
>JBOGDN010000349.1:0-1769 GCA_050742995.1 Stackebrandtia sp.
CCGCCGGACACTGCGGAACCCTGGGAACCCGCGCCACCGGCGGCGTCGGCGCCGGCGGCCAGTTCCGCTACTCGCGCTTCCCCGGCAACGACTGGGCCTGGGTGCAGGCCGGCTCCGGCTGGACCGTCTCCCCGCGCGTGTCCCCCAGCGCACAGGTCGCCGACGGAACCGAGGCTCCCGTCGGCGCCTCGGTGTGCCGCTCCGGATCCACCACCGGATGGCACTGCGGCACGATCAGCGCCAAGAACCAAAGCGTCACCTACCCGCAGGGAACCGTCACCGGGATGACCCGCACCACCGTGTGCGCCGAGCCCGGCGGCTCGTACATCTCCGGCGGCAGCGCACAGGGCATGACCTCCGGCGGCAGCGGCACCTGCTCGTCGGGCGGCGCCACGTTCTTCGAACCGCTGACGCGGGCGCTGGCCAACACCGGAACCACGCTGACCACCGCCGACAGCGACCCAGGAGACCCGGGAACCTGGAGCACGGGCGCCTCTTATTCGATCGGCGACGAGGTGACATACGGCGGCGGCGCCTACCGCTGCCGCATCGCCCACACCGCCCACACCGGATGGGAACCGTCCAACACCCCGGCGCTGTGGCTGCGAGTCGGCTGACCCGAGGCGACGGCCGCAGGCCGGCCGCGCCTCGCCCGCGCCCCCGTCCGACGTCGGACGGGGGCGCTAGGCTTTGCCGCATGACCGCACGCCTGGAAACCGGAGACGCCGCGCCCGACTTCGACCTGACCGCACACGACGGCAAGCAGCTGAGCCTGTCGTCGCTGCGCGGCCGCAAAGTGATCCTGTACGCCTACCCGGCGGCCATGACCCCCGGCTGCACCAAGCAGGCCTGCGACTTCCGCGACACCATCGCCTCCTTCCAGAAGGAGGGCTACGAGGTGGTGGGGATCTCCCCGGACAAGCCCGAAAAGCTCGCCAAGTTCGTCGAACGCGACGCCTTGACGTTCCCGCTGGTCTCCGACGTCGACAAGACGACGCTGACCGCCTACGGCGCCTTCGGGGAGAAGAAGAACTACGGCCGGACCGTCCAGGGCGTCATCCGCTCCACCTTCGTCGTCGACGAGGCCGGCAGGATCGCGCTCGCCCAGTACAACGTCAAGGCCACCGGCCACGTCGCCAAGCTGCGCCGCGACCTCGGACTGGATTAGGCGAGTTCCTCGTGTCGCGCCTGTTCAGCTTCCCGGACCCGGTCAACGAGGTCTCCGCGCGACTCGTCGCCGCCGGCGTGGTGCTCATGTGCCTGACGGCGATCGTCTTCGATCTGCCCTGGCTCACGCTCGTCATCGCCTACGGATTCGTCGCGCGCGTGCTCACCGGCCCCACGCTCAGCCCGCTCGGCCAGCTGGTCACCCGCGTCGTCACGCCGCGCCTTCCCGTGGCGCCGAAAATGGTTCCCGGTCCTCCCAAGCGATTCGCCCAGGGCATCGGCGTGGCGTTCTCGCTGTCCGCCGCGGCGCTGGCGCTTGTCTTCGACCAGAGGCTCGCCGCCTGGATCGTGCTCGGCGCCCTTGCGGCCGCCGCGACGCTCGAGTCCGTCTTCGGCCTGTGCCTAGGCTGCAAGATGTTCGCCGTCCTGATGCGAATGGGAGTCGTCCCCGAAGAGGTCTGCCGCCGCTGCGAGAACATCTGGGCGCAGCCCGCGCAGCCGCCGCGACCTCGGCCTTGAGCAAGTGCGCGAGGAGGGAGTCGAACCCCCACATCCTATTAGGATAGCAGGACCTAAACCTACCGTGTCTACCATTCCACCAC
>JBOGDN010000350.1:0-2039 GCA_050742995.1 Stackebrandtia sp.
CCGTTGCGCCGATATGAGCGCGGTCGTCGCCGCGCGGCTGACGAACTCGCGCCGCGAGCGCGTGGCCTCGCCGGCCGCGGCGAGCAGCGTCGCCGCCGGCGAGCGGCGGGTCCACCACGGCAGCCGCGTCCTCACCGTGCTTCGCCGCATCGCCTCGCTCTGGATGCCGGTCAGCCAGTCGGTCACGCCGGGCAGGTGACGACGGGCGCCGGAAATGAGCGTGCGCAGCGGTCTGTGCGCCCCGTATTCGGCGACGTGTTCGGCGATCGACGTGGTGTCCGCCGGTGTCGCGCACGCGCGGAACACCGCGAGGTCGAACATGTCCCGCATGCGGGGCGGCTGGTCGCGGAGCTCCTGGAGCAGCCACAGCATGCAGTCGGCGACCGACGGCTCGGCGCCGGCCGGCCACCGGCGACAGCGCGGCGGAACCCGTATCCGGTCGCCTTCGTAGGAAGCGGTGATGATCTCTACCCGGTCCCGAGCCGTCAGGTCCGGGTGTTCGGCCGGTCGCTTCATCACCAGCTGCACGTGGGTGCGGCCGCCGACCCGCCACAGGTAGCTCATATGCGGCTCCCAGCCGTCCGCGAAGAGCGTGGACCCGCACGTCCAGACCGCCTCGGCGTCGGGAGCCACCAGGTCTATGTCGGCCATCTCTCGCGTCAAGGCCCGCGGATACCAGGCGGCCGCGGAGAACCCCTTCGCGGGGACTGCCGCCGGCGCCGCCGTCCGCAGCTGGTCGAGAACCCGGCGATAGCGCTCGTTGCGCCGCCGGTGCAGAGCCAGCTCCGCCTGGAGCGGCTCGCTGACCCGTTCGCCGCGGTCAAGCCACCAGCTGACCAGCGTCGCCAGCCCGCGGTGGTTGTCCCGCGCGGCCTGCACGTACCGGAAACGCCGGGCGCCATGTCGGCGACTGACGAAGGAGGCGGCGATCTCCTCGATCGGAAGATCCCGCGCGGCGCAGCGCTCCGCCGTCGTGGGCTCGTCGAGCATCACGAGTCCACCACCGATCCGTCGCTCCGGCCGCGCACCACGACGTGGCGCAAGCCCAGGCCTCCCAGTGCGAGCCACACGGCGCCTACGCCGACCGCCAGACCCGCATCCGCCGCAACGTGCCACCCGCTGCCCCCGGAGATCGCGGTCCGCAGGCCGGACAACGCATGCGTCGCCGGAAGCGCCGCCGCGACGGCCTCGACCCAGCCGGGCCAAAACGCCACGGGGACGACCGCACCGCAGATCGCGAAGGTCACGGCGGACGCGAGCGCCCCAGCCAGGTACCGCATCGCCGGGACGTACAAGATCAACACGGCGAGGAACAGCGCGAAGCAGTACGTTCCGATCGCGGCGGCGGCCAGCAGACCAATCGACGCCAGCGCGGTGAAGGGTCCGAGAACCAGGCCGAACAACGGCCCGACGGCGATGACGCAGAACGACGAGGTCAGCACCGCGCTCGGCAGCCACTGGGAGCTGCGGCCGATCAGCACCGCCGTCAGCGGCGCCGGCGTCGCCACCAGCATGGCCAGTCTGCCGGTACGGTGTTCCCGACTGGCCGACGCGCAGGCCAGCGCCACCTCGGTGACCACCGCCGACACCGAAGCGCCTACGAGCAGGTAAACCCGCCGTTCGTCCGAGCCGAGCAGAGAGCCGATCGAGGCGTAGAAGACGACCTGCGTGACGACTCTGACCAGCCAGCCCGTCAGCCACGATCGCACGGTGTACGTTGCGCGGAACTCGGCGAATCCGACCGCCGCGGCGGCCGTGAGCGTGTTGCCCCATGTGGACAGGAAGACGGCGCTCACGATTCCCCCAGCCGCGCTGTGAAGCGGAGCCGGCGCATCACCGCGTTCGTCAGCACTCCAGCCAGCAAGGCGCCTGCGACGCCTAGTCCGGAGAGCATCAGCAGTCGCGTGGACAACGCCGGCACGGTCTCCAGTCGGATCGCGTCGCGCAGCAGATCCGCGCTCCACCTCAAAAACACCAAAGCGGACAGCGGCCGCAAGACGGCGGGCAGCAGCGCCGCCGGCACGAGAACGCCGCTGAGG
>JBOGDN010000351.1:0-1689 GCA_050742995.1 Stackebrandtia sp.
CGCGGCGCGGCGCCCAGCATTCGTAGACGCCACGCTCGACGCACTCGGCGCCGGTGTCGCGCACCGCCTGGGCAGACGGACGGCGCAGTCGCAGACGGACCCAGTCGTCGTCGTGGCCGGCGACTGCGCATTCGACCCCCTGCCACGTCGTTGTGGCGCTGGTGCGTATGACGTCGCGAAGCGGGAAGCGGGCCACAGACGACTTGGCGCGGATGCGGAATCCTCGCGGCGGGTCGGCCACGGCCGCATAGCGCTTGTCCCGGTATCGACCGGTCAATGAGACGTGGTCCGGCTCGTCGACGGGAAACCACTCCTGGCCGGCGTTGACGCCGGCGAGCCGGTCGAGCGCCTCGCGCCACTGCCGACCGGCCATTCGCGCCCAGGCGCCGCGTTCGGCGAGGTATTGGTAGGCCACGATCTCAGAGCCGTCGCTTGTGTACAGCAACAGCTCGGCGCGGTCGGGAAGCGGCAGGTCGGCCATGTCGGCGGTGATGAACTCCGGCAGCAGGTGGCGCTGGCTCGGCGCGAAGCCGGTTCCCAGAATCTGGCTGGCGCCGCTGCGGTCTGAGCCGGGCATCGACACCAGGCCCGGGTACTCCTCGGCGGTCGGGACCGCGTAGTCGCCGGGGCCGCTCGCGCGCCAGCGCAGCGCGAAGGCGACCTCCGCGCCGGATCTGGGACGGCCCTCCAGGATTCGTCGGGAGTCCGGCGTGCGCAGGTGGGCGGTGTCGTGCTCGCGGAAGCACACGCCCCACACGGTGGGCGGCGACGTCAGCGTCACGGCCGCCTGACGGGGCGAAAGCGCTTTGACCATTTTGGTCCCGTGGTCGATGCGAGCCGTGGCGCGGACCGCCGAAAGCAGCGCGTGTTCGGGCTCGCCGCCGTGCGGCGACTGGCTGAGGCGCTGCACCGCGGCCAGGGTGACGTCGCGGGACAGCGGTGCGGACAAAGGCGGGTCGGGGGCTTTGAGGACGAGCGCTCCGTCGGCGTGCACCTCGCGGGCGTGGACGAAGCAGCGGTACCGGTGTGCGGCTTCGGGACGGGGATCGAGAAGGAAGCCCTCGCCGGGGTCGTCGGCGAAGAGTTCGAACGCGGCGCCTGACGCCACCGGCGCGGCGGGGTAGGCGACGCCGCGCCATTCAACGGTCAGATCGGGGGAATTCGGAGAGACGGCGGCGGCTGCCATGCTGGCGGACCGCTCACTCGACAGTGACCTCGCCATGACGCCACGCTAAGCCCGCGTGTCGACGTCGGCGTTAACGGCCGGCGAACAGTTAGGTTCGCGTTCGTCAGACACGAAGGGATCGTTCCCAGAATCGTACGCGTGTAAGGGATTCCCGGCAAGCGGGAGCGATTCTTCGGCGCAAGTCGACGCGGAGCGGCAGTGACGCGAAACACGGGCCGGCGCCTCTGTCGACGCGCGGCGCGGGGGCCAGAATTGCGTCCATGATCTCCGAAGCCGACGTGGTCGCGGCGCGGCGCCGCATCGAAGGGAAGGTGCGGATCACGCCGGTGCTGTCCGCGGACCCCGGCGACTTCGCCGCGGCCGCGCGGGTCTGGCTCAAATGCGAGTTCACCCAGCACACCGGGTCCTTCAAGGCGCGCGGAGCCTTCAACCGGCTGTCGGCCGCGTCCGAGCGCGGCGAACTGACGGCGGCCGGCGTCGTGGCCGCCTCCGGCGGCAACGCG
>JBOGDN010000352.1:0-3010 GCA_050742995.1 Stackebrandtia sp.
GGGCGAGCAGGGTCGTGGTGATCCACAGTTTTCCGTCCGCGGCTTCGACGTCGAAGCGCGTCAGCCGGCCCTGGTAGCTGCCGACGTAGCGGGTCGGATCGTCGACCGGAATCCGCGGAGCGGGCACGGCCAGGTCCGGCGGCATGTCCACTCCGGCCAGCTCGGCGAGGATATGAGTGTGGACGCTTCGGAAGAGCTTCGGGGTGTTGCCGCCGTTGGCCAGTATCGC
Organism: Stackebrandtia sp.; assembly: GCA_050742995.1. Classification (GTDB taxonomy): domain Bacteria; phylum Actinomycetota; class Actinomycetes; order Mycobacteriales; family Micromonosporaceae; genus Stackebrandtia. The sequence continues at coordinate 230 of JBOGDN010000352.1, forward strand.
CACGGCGACCTGGCTTCCGGGGACGATTCTCAGCGTGGCGGCCTGGCCGATGGTGTTGCCGTCGTGCCCGAAGACCGGGCCGCCCGGCCAGTCGAACAGATGCCAGCCAAGTCCAAGGGCGACGTCGGCGACGGTGCGGCGCGGAATCTTCGCCTCGGACCGCCGCATGAGATCCACGCTGGACTGTGAAAGTACGCGGGCGCCGTCGCTCGCCAGGCCGCCGTTCAGGTGCATCCGGGCCATGGCGAGCATGTCTCGCGCCGACATGGACAGCATCGCCCCGGCCGGAGAGTTCGAGTGCGGCAGCGCCCACTGCGGCGTCGGGGACCACGGGTCGTCCGGAGTGGGCTGGATGTGGCCGACCGCGGCGCGATGCAGGATCGCCTCGTCGGCGTCGACCGCCGCCGTCACGCCGAGCGGCTCGGCGAGGTGCGTGTGCAGCGCCTGCGCCCAGGTCGTGCCCCGCAGCACCTCGATCAGCCGCCCCAGCACGATAAAGCCCGCGTTGTTGTACGCGAACAGCTCGCCCGGCGGCAGGTTCTGCGGCGCGTCGGGCATGACGTCTTCGACGAAGCGCCGCACGGCGTCGTCGCCGCGTCCGGTGTCGACGAACAGGTCGCCTTCAAACCCCGAGGTGTGGTTCAGCAGCTGCCGGACGGTGACGGCGGCGCCGGCGGCCGCGTCGGCGAGCCGGAAGTCGGGCAGATAGGAGCGCACCGGCGCGTCCAGTTCCACGACTCCCTCGTCGACGAGCTGCATGACCAGGCTCGACGTCCAGATCTTGGTGACCGATCCGATCTGGAACAACGAGTCGGCGGTCGCGGGGACGCCGGTGCGCAGATTCAAGACGCCGGCTGCGGCGTCGACCACCTCGTCGCCCGACGACACCGCGACCGCCGCGCCGGGCGCCTCGTGCTCGGCGATCAGGTCGCCGAGGTTGTCCTCAAGCCAGCTCTGTACGTCTTTCAGCCGTCCCATCCGGCCAAGACTACAAACCGCCGGCTGCGCGCGGCGTGCCTCAGCTGGTGACGTCCTTGGACGTGAACCTCGCCCAGGCGAGCGCCAGAAAGAACGCGGTGTATCCCGCGGCCAGGATCAGTCCCGACTCCACGGCGCCGGTTCGCGCCGGCATCCGGATTAGATCGCCCCAGGAACGCAGGAACGTGGTGATCAGATAGGGATGGAGCCAGTTCAGCTGCGGAACGCCGGACAGGATCTGGCAGACGACGACGAAACCGACCGTGCCGATGGTTCCGGCCATCGGCTGATCGGTCAAAGTGGAGACGAACAGCGCGAAGGCGAGCAGGGCGATCAAGATCGCCATGACGTACAGGCACACCCAGCAGAGCCGGACGACGGATTCCTCGAACGGGATCGGCATTCCCGAAAGGGTGACCAGGTCTCCGGTTCCGAACAGCGACAGGCCGACGCCCGCGCCGACCGCCGCTATCGCGGTCACCATGACGATCACCGCGGTGCTCGCGGCGACGAACTTGACGAACAGGAGCTTCGTGCGGCCTACCGGGGCGACGAGCAGGTATCGCAGGGTGCCGGTCTGCGCCTCGCCGGATATGGCGTCGGCGGCCAGCACCGCCACCGCCAGCGGGAAGAAGACCATGGTCTCCAGGCCGAGCGCGCCGAGCAGCACGAAAAAGCCGTTGCCGTACAGGTCCATCATGAACGGCGGCGTCCCTTTGTCGCTTCCCGCCGCGTTGTTGGCGAGCATCGCCACCGCGAGAATCGCGGGGATCGCGCACAGGACCGCAAGACCTATGAGGTTGCGGCGGCGGCTGGCGATGAGCCACAGCTCGGACCGCAGCAGGCGGGCGGTCGCCCGCAGGCCGGACGGCTTGACCGGCGCGTCGTCCGCGGACGGCGACGCCGGCGACGTCGCGCTCAGATCACGCGTCACTGTCGAAGCCCTCCCCCGTCAGTGCGATGAACAGCTCTTCGAGGCTGGCGGAGGCCACCTGAAACCCGTAGACGGGTATTCCGTCGTGGACGACTCCGGACAGGACCTTCTCCGGCTCGACGTCGCCGGCGGGCGCGGTCACCCGGGCACCGTCGACGTCGACCGCGTCGAGCCCGAAGCGCCGCAGCACCTCGCGCACGTCCTCGGGCCGTGAGCTGTCTATGTGGATCTTGCGGGGAACCTGTGCGGAGAGTCCGTCCAACGTGCCCTGATGTTTCAGGCTGCCGCGATGCATGATGCCCACGTGGCTGCAGGTCTGCTCGACTTCGCTGAGCAGGTGCGTGGACATGAAGATGGTGAGTCCGTCGGCGGCGAGACTTGAGATCAGCGACCGGATCTCGCGGGTTCCCTGCGGGTCGAGGCCGTTGGTCGGCTCGTCCAAAATCAGCAGTCGCCGGGGCCGCAGCAGCGTCGCGGCGATTCCCAGCCGCTGCTTCATGCCCAGGGAGTAGCGGCCGAAGCTCTTGCGCGCGGCCTGTTCGAGGCCGACCTGTTCAAGCACGGCCGCGATGCGGCGGGCGGAGGTGGCGCCGTCGGCCATGGGGTCGGCGGCGTCGAGGCGGCGCAGGTTGGCCTTGCCCGAAAGATGCGGGTGAAACCCCGGCCCCTCCACAAGGGCGCCGACCTGCGGCAGCACCGCGCGCGCCCGGTCGGGAATCGTCTTGCCGAGCACCTCGCAGCGACCGTCCGAGGGTGTGAGGAGCCCGAGCAGCATCCGGATGGTCGTGGTCTTCCCGCTCCCGTTCGGACCCAGAAACCCGTAGACGGACCCGTAGGGCACGTCGAGGTCGAGCCCGTCGACCGCCGTG
>JBOGDN010000353.1:0-13990 GCA_050742995.1 Stackebrandtia sp.
ATCCGATCCCGCCGCCGCTGCTTGCCGTCACCAGGGCCCCTCGCCCGTCAAGCTCAAGATCCACAGTTCATCAGGCTAGACGGCGGCGCCGGAAGGTCGCGAGCTGCTTCGAATACGCGTCCGGGCAGGCCCGCGCGGGCCTGCCCGGACGATGCGGATCAGTCGAGGTCGAACCGGTCCAGGTTCATGACCTTGTCCCACGCCGCGACGAAGTCGCGCGCGAACTTCTCCCGCGCGTCGTCGCTCGCGTAGACCTCCGCGATCGCCCGCAGCTCGGAGTTCGACCCGAACAGGAGGTCGGCTCGGCTGCCGGTCCACTTGACCTCGCCCGTGGCGTCGTCGCGGGCCTCGAAGGTCTCGGCGTCCTCGGACGTCGGCTTCCACGTCGTGCCCAGGTCGAGCAGGTTCACGAAGAAGTCGTTGGTCAGCGACCCGACGTTCTCGGTGAAGACGCCAAGCGACGTCTGCTGATGATTCGCGCCCAGGACGCGCAGCCCGCCGACGAGGACCGTCAGCTCGGGGGCGCTCAAGGTGAGCAGATTCGCCTTGTCGATGAGGAGATATTCGGTCGGCAGGCGGTTGCCCTTGCCGAGGTAGTTGCGGAACCCGTCCGCGTTCGGCTCGAGGTGGGAGAAGGACTCCACGTCCGTCTGCTCCTGCGCGGCGTCCGTGCGTCCCGGCGTGAAGGGGACCTCGATGTCGAAGCCGGCCTTCTTGGCGGCCTGCTCGACGCCCACGCCGCCTGCGAGGACGACGAGATCGGCGAAGGAGACCCGCTCGCCGCCGGTCGCCGCGGCGTTGAAGGACTCCTGGATGCCTTCCAGAGCGCGCACCACGATCGTCAGCTGGTCGGGTTGATTGACCTCCCAGTCGCGCTGCGGCTCGAGGCGGATGCGTCCGCCGTTGGCGCCGCCGCGCTTGTCGCTGCCGCGGAACGACGAGGCCGCCGCCCACGCGGTCGAGACCAGCTGCGACACCGACAAACCCGAGTCGAGGACCTTGGCCTTGAGGGCCGCGATCTCGTCGGCGCCGATGAGCTCGTGGTCCACCGCCGGGACCGGGTCCTGCCACAGCAGCTCCTCGGCCGGGACCTCCGGGCCGAGGTAGCGCGCGATCGGTCCCATGTCGCGGTGGGTCAGCTTGAACCACGCGCGAGCGAAGGCGTCGGCGAACTCGGCCGGGTTCTCCATGAAACGCCGCGAGATCTGCTCATAGATCGGGTCGTAGCGCAGCGAGAGGTCGGTGGTGAGCATGGACGGCGCGATCCGCTGCGACGAATCGTGGGCGTGCGGCGTCGTGCCTTCGCCCGCGCCGTCCTTCGGCTTCCACTGGTGCGCGCCGGCCGGGCTTTGCGTCAGCTCCCATTCGTAGCCGAACAGGTTCTCGAAGAAGCCGTTGCTCCACCGCGTCGGCGTGGTGGTCCAGGTGACCTCCAGGCCGCTGGTGATCGCGTCGGCGCCCTTGCCTGTGCCGTAGCTGTTCTGCCAGCCGAAGCCCTGCGACTCGAGGGGAGCGGCCTCGGGGTCGAGACCGACGTGGCTTTCGGGAGCCGCGCCGTGGGTCTTGCCGAAGGTGTGGCCGCCGGCGATCAGCGCGACCGTCTCCTCGTCGTTCATCGCCATGCGACCGAACGTCTCGCGGATGTCGCGGGCGGCGGCGATCGGGTCCGGATTGCCGTTCGGGCCCTGCGGATTGACGTAGATGAGGCCCATCTGCACCGCGGCCAGAGGCTTCTCGAGGTCCCGGTCGCCGGTGTAGCGCTCGTCGTCGAGCCATCCGGTCTCCGGACCCCAGTAGACGTCCTCGTCGGGCTCCCAGACGTCCTCGCGTCCGCCGGCGAAGCCGAAGGTCTCGAAACCCATCGACTCCAGGGCGACGTTGCCGGCGAGGATCATCAGGTCGGCCCACGAGATGTTCTGGCCGTATTTCTTCTTCACCGGCCACAGCAGACGGCGAGCCTTGTCGAGGCTCACGTTGTCCGGCCAGCTGTTGAGGGGCGCGAAGCGTTGCTGCCCGGCCCCGCCGCCGCCGCGGCCGTCGCTGACGCGGTAGGTGCCCGCGCTGTGCCACGCCATCCGGATCATGAGCGGGCCGTAGTTGCCGAAGTCGGCCGGCCACCAGTCCTGCGAGGTTGTCAGCACCTCCGCGACGTCCTGCTTCACGGCGGCGAGGTCGAGTGCATTGAACGCCTCGGCGTAGTCGAACTCCTCGCCCATGGGGTTGGCCACGGCGGGGTTCTTGGCGAGGATCTTCAGGTTGAGCCGGTTCGGCCACCAACCGCGGTTGCCGCCGCCTTGGGTCGGGTGCGGAGCGCGTCCGTGCGCGACCGGACAGCCGCCCGCGCTCTCCGTCGCCGCGTCTACGGCGCTTATGTCCTGGTTCTCAGGCATCGGGTTCCCTCCGAGAGTTGATTCATTCAATATTGTTGCACGACGAATCTGTCGGCTAGGCGACCGAGGCGGCGTCAGACGGTGCGAGATCTTCGGCGCCCCGGTCGGCGGGGTTGAGCGCGAGGAAGATCCCCGCCGCGGCGGCGGCCCCGGCGAGCTCGGCCACCAGGTGAACCCAGACGGCCGACCAGGAGAACAGTCCCATCAGCGCTCCGCCGAAGGCGACGGCGGGGTTGAAGGCCCCGCCCGAGATCCCGCCGACCGTCACCGCTCCGACCATCACGGTGAAGCCGATCGCCAGACCGTAGAAGTGGTTGTTCGGGTGGCTGCGACTGGTGGCGACGTTCAGCACGACATACGCCAGCGCGAGCGTGAACAGGGCCTCGGCGAGCAACGCCGCGCCCAGCTCGCGTCCAGAAAACGACAGCGGTTCCGCCGGGCCGGGATTCACGACCCACAACGCCGTCAGGGCGCCGACGGTCCCGCCGAGCAGCTGCGCGACCACGTATCCGGCGGCGTCGGCGATCGAGATGCGGCGCCTGATCAGCACGGCCAGGGTGACGGCCGGGTTGTAGTGGGCGCCGGAGATGTGACCGCCGGCGAAGATCATGACCATGAGGACACCGCCGATGGCAAGCGGCGCCAACGCCGCCTCGGTTAGCACGGCGGCGCCCACGGTGAGAACTAGGAAGAATGTGCCGATCGATTCGGTCAGATGTTTTCGCATCGGTGCCTCCTGGGCAGGGTGAGCCGACGGCAAGGCCTGTTGCGGGATGAGGGGTGTTGTCGGACCCCTGACCGTTTTGGATCATGTGACATGAGTGGGTGGGAATGCGGCCAAGCCGTCATATGCGGGTCAACCTATCGAACTCGGCAACGTAATCGAAAGGTTCGAACCATTACGGAATCCTTACGTGTGAACGGTTCTGGCGTTTCGAAACGTTCAGAACGGATTCTGTCCCTCGTGTGTGGACTCAAGCGAGGACGCGGGTGTCGTCGGCGTCTTCGGCAATGTGGGCTTGGGCGTAGCGTCGCGTGTCGTGGTCGACCCAGTCCTGGTAGCCCCGCATCCAGTTCCTGAGTCCGGCGATGAAGCCGCGCATCTCGTCGCCGGCGTGTTGTTCCGTTGCGCGAGCCAGGAGCTGGAAGGCGGCGATCTCAGAGCGGACGCGCTGCGCGACCAGATCGACGCTTTCTTGGAGCGTGAGGCCCTGGTTCGCGTAGATCACGACCATGTTCCAGTACTGGCCGGGCTGGTTCATCTCCATTTGGACGCTTTGGACGTCGTTGCTCCAGCACACGACGTTGTTGGCGTGCAGGCACAGACGTTGCGCGAGGGGGTCGTTGTACTCGGCGGGCGTGATCGGCCCGGCCTTGGCGGCGTCCAGAAGCGACAGGCATGGGTAGGTGCCGCTGGTGTGGCGGCGGATGGTTTCGTACTGTGGGACGTCCACAGACGACTGCTGCAGATGGTTGACGATCTGCAGCCCGGCTGTAGACGCCCACATGCGCATGCCGTGGGCGAAACGTTGGAAGTGCTCGTGGGAGAGGCGCCGCCGCAGCCGGGTGCACACGTCGAGCCAGGCGTGCTCTCCGAACACCGGGTCGGCGCCGGGTCTGTTGTAGTCCAGCACGTCGATCATGGCGGTGAGGTTGGGGATGGTGCGTGGCGTCACAGTCTGGACGCGGTCGACGAACAGATCGTCGACGATGAAGAACCAGGTGAAGTAGTCGGCGGCGATCTGCAGCAGCTCGCGGTCGGCGTGGGGGTAGCAGCGGGCGGCCAGCCAGCCGTATTTCGTCCTGGCCAGCCTGGTCCGGTAGGCGGCGTCGGGGACGAGGCCGAACCGCGCGGCGAATTCCTGGGCGCGGCGCTCCGCGCCTTCGACCTCGGGGTGGCACGCCGAGGGCCAGGGGAAGTGGAATCGGGGAATGCGCAGCTCCTCCGGTTCCGCGCCGCCGCGCGCGGGCCGAGGCGGGCGCGCGGCCGAGGTGCCCAGCCCGGTCGGGCCCATCGGGAAAGCGCGCGGCTTTCCCGCCGTCGAATCCGTCCCCACCTTCGGCCCCCCGCCTGCGTCGACTTGCCGTCACCATACTTACGCCCGCGGCGAAATCGCGCAGTTGATCGGCGAAGTCGCGGATACGGTGAAGTCACTCACGCCCGGACGAGGGGCCGCGCTCGCGGCCAGGAAGGGAACGGCTATGTGGGACCCGACCGCGACCGACCCGACAGAGCGCGGGCCACGGCCGCGACCGCTGCTGCGTACGATGCTCGGCGACGTGCTGCGTCGGACCAGGTTGGACCAGGGCCGGACCTTGGCCGACGTGGCTCGGGACGCGAGAGTGTCGATGCCGTACCTGTCCGAGCTGGAGCGCGGACGCAAGGAGGCCTCCTCCGAGGTTCTGGCCGCGATCTGCGACGCCCTGCGCATCGAGCTGTCCGACCTGCTGGCCGAAATCGGTCGCGACCTGATCGTCGATCGCGCCCGTCGCGCCGCGGCCTTCCGGATCGAGGCCGTCCGCAGTGGCCGCTTCTCGTCGCACGCGCGCGGTTCCGGCGACGTCCAGTGTGTGCTTGCCGCCTGACCGTCATGCCGCGGCCCGCCCGATCGAAGCCGCCTTGCGGCTGGAGAGGATCTGATCGGCCAGGCCGTAGTCGACGGCTTCGCCGGCGTTGAAGGTCCGGTTGCGGTCGGTGTCGTTTTTGATCTTCGCGGCCGAGTGTCCGGTGTGCTTGCTGAGGATCTCGTTCATCTCGGCGCGTACCCGACTCACCTCCTTCGCCTGGACGGCCAGATCGGGCAGGGTCCCCTGCGCCTGGCTGGACGGCTGGTGCAGCAGCACCTTCGCGTGGGGCAGCACGGATCGCTTTCCCGGCGAGCCGGCGGCAAGCAGCACCGCCGCCGCGGACGACGCCTGACCTATGCAGATGGTCGCGATGTCGGTCCGGACGTATTGCATGGTGTCGTATATCGCCGTCAAGGCGCTGAACGAGCCGCCCGGGGAATTGATGTACATACCGATCTCGAGGTCGGCGCTTACCGACTCGAGATGCAGCAGCTGCGCCATCACCACGTTGGCGACGCCGTCGTCGATCTCGGTTCCGAGAAAGACGATCCGGTCCGACAGCAGCCGCGAGTAGATGTCGTAGGCCCGCTCGCCGTTGGGGGTCTTCTCGACCACGGTGGGGATCGTGTACTGACTCATGGTCACAACCCCGCCTTCTGCATCGTCGTCGCGGGACGGACGTCGTCGACCCGCTCCACGATGTGGTCGACGATCCCGTACTCGCGAGCCTCCTCGGCGCTGAACCAGCGGTCCCGCAGGCTGTCGTTCTCGATCGTGGACACAGTCTGTCCGGTGTGCTCGGCGATCAGCCTGATCATCAGCGTCCGCGTGCGCTCCAGCTGTTCGGCGTAGATCTCGACGTCGGCGGCGACGCCACCGAAGCCGGCCGAGCCCTGATGCATCAGCACCTGGGTGTGCGGCAGGCTGAACCGCTTGCCGGCGGTCCCCGCGCACAGCAGGAACTGACCCATGCTCCCGGCCAGGCCCATCGCCAACGTGCTGACGTCGTTGGGAATCAGCCGCATCGTGTCGTATATCGCCAGTCCCGCGCTGACCGAGCCGCCGGGCGAATTGATGTAGAGACTGATGTCGCCGCGCGAATCCTCGGCCGACAGCAGCAACAGCTGAGCGCACAGGCGATTGGCGACCTGGTCGTCGACTTCCGCGCCGAGGACGATGATGCGCTGGCGAATGAGCCGGGCGGCCAGCTGATCGTCGAGGGTCCCGACGACGGCGGCCGATTCGGCTGCGGCGGTATGCATGGGCTTCTCCTGCTCTCGAGTCACACGCCGGAATCGGCGGCGTCTGGCTCGATAATGGTTCGTCCGCGGCGACCCGCCAAGACAATCTGCCGACAGCAGAGCGATTTGGGCAGGCGAATGTGTCGTCGGATACAAATGTGCAGGTTGTGCGGGTGTCGCTGGTACGTTTTGGGCGGTGACGGCACCCCTCGCACTCACTCTCCCCGATGGACGCTGACGTTGTCGCGCTGCTGTTGGCGGCGGCGCTGCTTGCGGGCTGGACCGACGCCGTTGTCGGCGGCGGCGGCCTGATTCAACTCCCGGTGGTGCTCCTGGCGCTTCCGCACGCGCCAGTCGCCGCAGCCCTTGGGACCAACAAGCTCGCTTCGGTGTTCGGCACTGGTTCCGCGGCGATCGCCTACGCCCGAAAGGTCAAACTCGAGCCGAAGATCCTGTGGCCGACGGTCGGCCTGGCACTGGCCGGATCCGGCCTCGGCGCGGCCCTGGCCGGCGCGGTGTCCTCTGAGGTGCTGCGTCCGGTCGTCATGGCCGTGCTGCTGACCGTCGTGCTCGTCGTGGGGCTGCGCCCGCAGCTGGGAAGCGAACCCGACTTCGCGCTGCGCACCCGCGCCCGCGTCGTCGCCACGGTGTTGACCGCCGGGGTCGCGATCGCCTTCTACGACGGCATCGTCGGCCCGGGCACCGGAGTGTTCCTTGTGCTGGCGTTCACCGCGATCCTGGGCCTTGACTTCGTGACCGCCTCGGCGCAGGCCAAGATCGTCAACGCCGCCACGAACGTCGGCGCCTTGGCGGTCTTCGCCTGGAACGGCCACGTGATGTGGCTGCTGGGGCTGAGCATGGGGGTGTTCGCCGTGCTCGGCGCGCAGCTGGGCGCGCGCATGGCCATCCGCCGCGGCGCGCGGTTCGTGCGCGTCGTCATCGTGGTCGTGGTTTTGGCGTTGCTGGCGCGCATGGGCTACGACCTGTGGGTCGATCTTCGCTGACGACCTCGGGGTCGGACTTGAAGCCGTCTGGTATTCATGACGCATCCCGCCCGATCAAAAGAGGTCGTCGTTGTCCCGTTTTGTCGTCTCGTCGTCGCGTCCAGGCGCCTATCGCACAATCATGGACGCGGTGCAGGCCGCCCAGAACAACGGCAAGACGACGATCGCGGTCGAGCCCGGCGAGTACTCCGTGACGGACCTGCGTCTGTACGGCGCCGTCGAGATCATCGCCGCCGAAGGACCCGGCACGGTGACCGTGCAGTCTTCGGGCTCATACACGGTGCGCGTCAACGACGCCGCCGCGCTGCGGGGGCTGACGCTGCGCAACTGGCGTTCCGACGGCGAGACCGTGCAGATCGCCGGCGGCAACGCCACGCTTGACCGCTGCGAGGTATCCAGCAGCTCAAGCTGCGCGGTCAGCGCGTTCAGCGGCGCGGTGCTGCGGCTGCGAAGCTGCAAGATCGTCGACGCCGCGATCGTGTTGACCGGCGCGAGGGGCACCGTCGACCGTTCCCGGATCAGCGGCGGCGAGGGATGCGGCGTGGCCGTGCACGAGGCAAGCACGCTGCGGATGCGCCGCAGCGAGGTGCGCGACTCCGGCGAACACGGCATCTGGGTGAGCAGCGGCTCCTCGGCGGTGGTCGAGGAGTGCCGCGTGGCGGGCGCGGGAAGCAACGGCGTCCACGCCGAAGAGCAGGCCGACGTGACGATGACCGCCACGGTCTTGTCGAAGCCGCGACAGTGCGGCCTGGCCGTGCTCAGCGGCTCCCGCGCCACCGTCGAAGGCGGCAAGGTCGTCGAGGCCGGCGCCGACGGCGCGCGAGTCAGCTCCGAGAGCACCCTCACCGCCCGCGCCTGGCGCGTCGACGGCGCCGGCGAATGTGGAATCGCCGTCGACGGCGGCGCCCGGGCCGAGCTGTACGACGGAGAAATCGTCGGCGCCAAAAGCTTCGGCGCGTCCGTCGACGGCGGCAGCACAGTAGAGATCGTCTCGGGTCGTGTCGCCGAATGCGAGCACGGCGTCGGCGTTCGCGCGGACGGCACGGTCACGCTCGACCGCGTCAAGGTCGAGCAAAACCGGAGGATCGGCCTGTCCGCCGACCCCGGCGGACACCTCTCGGCGCGCGAGTGCCTCGTCAGCGGCAACGGCGGCTGCGGCGTCCTGGCCAGCGCCCAGGCCGACCTGTTCGTCGAGGATCTCGTCTCTAAGGACAACGGCGAGCCGGACCGCGTTCGAGCCGAGACCGCGGCGACGAAGGCCCCGGAAGGGCCGACGTCGGACTCGCTCGCCGAGGCGGGCGCCGGCGCGGCCGCCCGGGAAGGGCTGTTGGCCGAACTGGAGGCCATGGTCGGCATCCCCGGCGTCAAACAGGAGATGGCCAAGATCGTCAACCTGTTGCGGTCGGCCGAACGCCGCCGCCAGCTCGGCATGCCGTCGGGGCCGCCCATCGGCCGTCACGTCGTCTTCGCCGGAGCGCCGGGAACCGGCAAGACCACTGTGGCGCGGCTGTACGGCAAGATCCTCGCCGCGCTCGGCGTCGTCCCCAAGGGCCACTTGACGGAGGTGTCGCGCGCCGACCTGGTGGGGCAGGCGCTGGGATCGACCGCGCAGAAGACGTCCGCCGTGGTCGAGAAGGCCCGCGGCGGCGTGCTCATCGTCGACGAGGCGTACACGCTGTCGCGGCAGTCCGGCAACGGCGTGGACTTCGGTCAGGAAGCCGTGGACACCCTGGTCAAACTCATGGAAGACCACCGCGACGACCTGGTGGTCGTCTTCGCCGGATACACCGCCGAGATGGAGGAGTTCCTGGCGGCGAACACCGGACTGCGCTCGCGGGTGGCGCGGATCATCCGCTTCGAGAACTACACCCCGCAGCAGCTGCGGGAGATCGCCGAACAGCAGGCGCAGCGTCACGGCATGCGGTTCGATCCCGAAGCCGCCGCGACCGTGGAACGCCACTTCCAGCGGGTGCGCCGCGACGAGACCTTCGGCAACGGCCGGGAGGCGCGACGCGTCTTCGAGTCGGCGCTTGAGCATCAGGCGATGCGCCTGGCCGAGGTCGCCAGTCCCACCGCCGAGGATCTCGCGCTGCTGCTGCCCGGCGACGTCGCCGACCTCGGCAACTCCGGCGGAGGCGCCGGCGACGGAGGCCTGCGCGACCAGGGCCAGGTCGAGGCGATCTTCGACCGGCTGGACGCCATGGTCGGCCTCGACGCCGCCAAACGGCAGATGCGCGACATCGTCGACCTCACGCAGGCGGCGCGGCTGCGGCGCGCGGCCGGAATGGACACCCGGGCGGCGTCGGGGAATCTGGTCTTCTCCGGGCCGCCGGGAACCGGCAAGACCACGATGGCGCGCCTGTACGGCCAGCTGCTTGCGGCGCTCGGCGTGCTCGGGACGGGGCAGGTCCTCGAGGTGTCGCGTGTGGATCTGGTTGGGCGATACGTGGGCGAGACCGCGCAAAAGACCGCCGCCAAGTTCAACGAGGCGCGCGGCGGAGTGCTCTTCATCGACGAGGCGTACGCGTTGACGCGGCAGTCCGGCGCCGAGATCGACTTCGGGCAGGAAGCCGTCGACACTTTGGTCAAACTCATGGAGGACCACCGCGACGACGTCGTCGTCATCGTGGCCGGCTACGAGACCGAGACCGCGGAGTTCTTGCGCGCCAACCCGGGACTGGCGTCGCGCTTCGACCTCGTCGTCGGGTTTGAACCGTACAGTCCGGACGAACTGACGCGGATTCTGTCGTCCATGGTGTCCGACTCGGAGTTCGAGATGGACGAATCCGCTCGCGCCGCGGTCGAGACGCGCATCCGCGCCGAGCGCGAGGCGTTCGCGCGGGGCAACGCCCGAGCGACGCGCAAGCTTTTCGACGCCATGACTGTCGCGCACGCCAGGCGGATCGCGCGCCTGCACGCCGAGGGCACGCCGCTCACTCACGAACAGCTGCGCATGCTGCTGCCCGAAGACGTGCCGTCTTAGAACACCTGTCGAGGCCGCGTCATAGGCGGTCGTTACGGTCACGCCCCATGAGCATGATCGGAGAATTCGCCCGGTTTACGCCGGAGCAGCTGCAGCGCGCGATAAGCGACCCGCAATGGGCTTATGACCACGTCCTAGAGCTCGACGAGACCGGTCCGGCGGACCGCGCCGACCCGGACTTGACCGACGTCGACAAAGCCTGGGGGGCGATCGGGTTCCTGCTGCGACGCAATGATTTCCCCGTCAAGCTGTTTGGAGGCGAGGAGGCCCTCGGCTCCTTGGAATGGGGTTATGGCCCGGCCGGCTGTCTGACGCCGGAAAGCGTCGGCGTCGCCGCCGCGGCGCTGGAGAAGCTGCCGTGGTCGGACCTGGTCGCGGATCTCGATGTGAAGGAGATGAACGACGCGGAGATCTACCCCGAAATGGACTGGGGTGACGAGGGTCAGCTGGAATACGTGCGCGAACACTACGAGAGCCTGTCGAAGTTCGTCGCCGCCGCCGCGCGGCGAGGTGACGCCATGGTGACCTGGATGAGCTGAGACGCGTCAGTCGGCCAGAGCCGACTCGATCTTCGCGGCCCAGGCGAGGACCTGTTCGTCGTCGCCCATGCGCCCGACGCACTGCACGCCGAGCGGCAGCCCGTCGTCGGCGAGCCCCGCCGGGATGGTCAGGTCGGGCAGGCCCGCCAGGCTCCACGGCACGCACATGACCGGGCTGCCGGGGTTGTCCAGGCCCTCCGGGGCCGTTCCGGACGCCCCGGGGCAGATCCACATGTCGACGCCCATGGCGGACATGCGTTCCTGCACGCCCTCCTGGAAGGCTTGACGGCCCTGCAGCGCCAGTTCGTAGGAGTCCTGCGTGATGCGTCGCCCCCGCTGCACAGCCGAGGCGGTCTGCTCGCGATACGACTGCGAGTGCCGGCTGAACCAGTCGGCGTGGACCCGGTGGATCTCGTAGCTTTGGATGACGAACAGCAGCTGACGGATGAGGTTGAACTTCTCCATCGCCACGACCTCGCGGACTTCGAGTCCGGCCTTGCGCAGCCGCGCGACGTGTCGGTCGAAAGCCTCGAGGGCCGGCTTTTCCGCCGAATCCAGAAACGGCCCCGTCGGCACGCCCAGGACCGGAAGCCGCTGGTCGTCGGCGGCGCCGCTCCACTCGTCGCACAACGCGCCGGCGGCCAGTCGCATGCTTTCGACGTCGGCGGTGAACAGCCCGATCGTGTCGAGCGTCGGCGTGTTGGGGATGACGCCGTCGATCGGCAGCCGTCCCGTGCTCGGCTTGAACCCGACCACGCCGCAGTACGACGCCGGCCGCACTGTCGACGACACCGTCTGCGTGCCGATCGCCAGCGGGACGAGACCCGCGGCCACGGCCGCCGCCGAGCCGGAGCTCGAACCGCCGGGGGTGTGGCCGGTGCGGTGCGGGTTGCGCGTGGGGCCGGGCGCGGAGACGGCGAACTCCGCGGTCCTGGTCTTGCCGGCCACCAGCGCGCCCGCGGCGATCAAGCGGTCGACGACGCCGGCCTGCTCGCCCCGCAGCTCCTCGGCCGGCACGTCGGTGCCGGCCCGCGTCGTCAGCCCGTCCACGTGGACGACGTCCTTGACTCCCACCGCCGCGCCGTAAAGCGCCGGACGGTCTTCAGGTTCGCCCCAGCGTTGCGCGGCCGCTGCCGCCGCCTCCGTCAGGCGGCTTCGCCGGTCGGACTCGGGCACGAACGCCTCGATCGTCGGATCTACGCCGTCGATGCGGTCGCAGACGTCGGCGACCTCGTCGGTCAGATCGCGCTCGCCTGAACGCAGCGACTCAACCGCGCGAACCAGAGATCGAGGACGGCTCAGGTTCTCCATGGTCGCCCAGCGTACCGACTGCCGCGCGTCGACGGGTTCGAGCCGAACGACGTAAGTCCTATCAGGCCTGTTGCGGCTTGTAATACAGGCTGATCTGGCGCGCGCCGCCGTCGCCGGAGGCGAACCCCATGTACAGCCGCGGCGGCTGCGTCATCTGCACCGCGACACCCTCCGGCTCGCGGAACGGCAGCGAGTACGCCGCCTGGGTCCAGGCGCGGTCGACCAGCTCTCCGGTGCGCACGTCGATGGCGGACAGGTGGCAGTTGCCGTGTTTCGACGGCGGGTTGTCGCCGTCTTCGTCGGTGTAGGAGGTGCCGGTCATCTGGTAGACGTGGTCGCCGTACAGCGTGAACCCCTGGAAGACTTCGCCCTCCTCGACGCCGACGCGCGCGATGTCGTGGAGCGGCTCGTAGCGGCCTTCCTTGACCGCGTCGAGGTCGTACACGCCGTAGCGGACCACGGGCTCGGCGCCGCTGCGGTCGATGTAGCGCAGCAGCAGCCTGCGGTTGAGCATGTCGACCGACGGCGTGTTGCTCGTCGACCCCGGCCGCATCCGGTGCACCTCGAGGTCGCCGACGCCGTACTCCAGGATCTGCTCGTCGACGAACGCGAAGCGCGTGATCGCCCGGCCGTACCCGGAGTCCGGGTTGTTGTCGGTCTCGGTCCACAGATACGTCGACCCGTCGTCGGCCGGCTCGACGCCGATGGCCACGCCGTGGCCGAACCCCTTGACGTACATGTAGCCGAGCTTGTTCGCCTGCAGGTCGAGTTTGGTCAGGCACATGTCGCCGTCGGCGTGGCGCTTGCTCCACGGCACCGGCTCCGGCTCGCCCGGCAGCTGCAGCCCGCCCTGCATGATCTGGATGACGTAGATGTGGCTGTTCACGTTGTCGAACGCGAAAGACTGCAGCACCGTGTGGTTGTGCACCGGCCTTTCGCGGATGTCGCGCTCCGCCGGCGTCCTGATGTCGATGTAGCCGCCGTCGGCGTCCTCGGCCAAGGCCTGCCGCACCCCCCAGGCGCCGCCCCCCAACGCGGCGAGGGTGAACAGTCCGGCGCCTCCCTGGAGCAGCCGGCGCCGAGACACCAGGGGGCGGCGCGAAGACGGGGGCATGGCGGGCTCCGTTCGATCGAGATCACTTTGAGGGGTGTCGATCTGTGGAGTTTATTGGCCGTTCGCAAGCTTGGCGACGAGCGTCTTCGGCGCCACGCAGCGGTAGGCGTCGGCGACGATCTCCGCGATCTCGTCCCAGTCGACGCCCTCGACGTCCAGATACACGCCAAGCCAGCCGCGATGGCCCACATAGGGCGGGATGAAGAACCGGTCCGGATCCGCGGCGGTCAGGGCCGCCGCCTCGCCCGGCGGCGCGGCGCACCAAAATCCGACCCGGTCGTCGTGGTGGTTGTCCGACCCGGTGACGAAAAGCTTCTTGCCGCGCACGAACCAGCTCGGTTCGCCGTGGCTGAGCCTTTCCGACACCTCGGGCAGCGCCAGGCACAGTCTTCGCAGCCGGTCCGTGGAATCCTCGCTCATGCCGGGATTGTCCCGCGCCCGTGCGACATCGGCGGCGGATTCACGTCTTGGCGGTCGGCTCCGGCGCGGGTAGCCTCGCCGCCTATGAGTGAAGGCTCGATCGACGTTCCCGGCGCCAAGACCCTGCGCGACCTGCTGTGCTGGCGCGGGGGAGAGACCGACCTGTGGCCGCTGTTCGCCGACCGGGCGGCCACCGCCGAAGCCGTGCGCGGCCTGGCCGAGCCGTTTCGAGGCGCGGTCGACGTGGTGCTCGGGCCCGACCCAGGCGGCGTCCTGTTCGGCCCGCTGGTCGCCGGCGAGCTCGGCACGGCGTTCGCGCCGGTGTGCCGCGACCGGGACTTCTTCTTCAAAGGGCCGCACGAGGCGTTGACGGTCGCCGCCGCCGGCGGCCAGCTGCTGGTGCACCGCGCGGCGCTGCCC
>JBOGDN010000354.1:0-5818 GCA_050742995.1 Stackebrandtia sp.
CACCACGGGCGCCGGCGCCCACCCGCGGCGGTCCAGCCGGGTGTAGATCTCGTCGGCGCTTTCGGCCCCGAAGTACGCGAGCGCGTCGGCGGGCGAGCCGGCGAAGGCCAGCCTGCCGCCGTCGAGCACGAGCACCTCGTCGCACAGCGCGATGTCGCCCGGGTTGTGGGTGGTGAGCACAACCGTGCGGCCGGCGTCGGTGAGAGACCTCAGGTGTCGCAACAGGTCGCGTCCGGTGGCGGGGTCGAGCCCGCTGGTGGGTTCGTCGAGGAAGAGCACGTCCGGGCGGGCGAGCAGCTCGACGGCGATGCTGGCCCGCTTCCGCTCCCCGCCGCTGAGCGTGGCGACGGCTGCCGTGCGGCGGTCCCGCAATCCGAGCGTCTCGAGCACCTCGTCGACGACCGCCGGGTCGTTTTGGCCGCGCAGACGGGCGGCGTAGGAGAGAGTGCGGTGCAGCGGCAGGTGGAGGTGGACGATGTCGTCCTGCGGCACGAACCCGACTTCAGCCGGGTGGTTGACCTGCCCGTGGGCGGGCGCCCGCACCCCGGCGAGCAGCTCCAGAAGGGTCGTCTTCCCGGCCCCGCTCGGCCCGATGATCGCGACGAGCTTCCCGGCGCCGACCTCGACCGTGACCGGCTCGAGCGTGAACTCCCCGGCGCCCCACGACGCGGCGAGCGCCTGGACTCGGGACACCGTACGCGCGACGTCCATGTTGACTCCCCAGGGCGACTCCGTCCCAGTATGCAACACGCACATCGTTTCCGCACGCCGCGCAACGCCCGCCAGGACCAGGCGATACCGCTCGAAACGGGCGGCGCGGAGTCGCCGAATCAGATGTCAGACGCCGCTGTAAGAGTGCAGTCCCTGGATGAAGAGGTTCACTCCGAACAGGTTGAACAGCATGACGATCCAGCCGAGGACGGCGATCCACGGCGCCCACTTCCTGCCCGAGGCGCCCGTGGCGCGCGAGTGCAGGTAGGCGGCGTAGACGACCCAGGCGACGAACGACCACACCTCCTTGGGGTCCCAGCCCCAGTAGCGCGACCAGGCCTCGCGCGCCCAGATGGCGCCGGCGATCACGCCGAACGTCCACAGCGGAAAAGCCAGGACGTGCATGCGCCAGGTCAGCCGTTCAAGCGCCTCGGCGAGGGGCAGTTTCGGGCCGATCGTGAACGGGAAGCGCAGCGGGCCGCCGGCGTCGACGATCTGGTCGTGCCGCCGCCGGATCAGGTGCAGGACGGCGGCGACGAAACCGACCAGGAACAGGCCGCTGGCCAGGATCGCGGCAAGCACGTGGATGGCGATCCAGTAGGAGTCAAGCGCCGGCACCAGCGGGCCGGCTTCGGTGTAGACCCGAGTCGCCGCGCCGAGCAGCAGCACCGTCGCCAGCATCGTGAAGACGCCGAGCCGCCGGGCCGCCGCGCCCCGCACGACGATCACGGTCCAGGCGATCACGCCGACCAGACTCACCGCGACGATGAACTCGAACATGTTTCCCCACGGCCAGCGGCCGACCGAGGCGGCACGCAGCGCCAGCGAGGCGGCGTGCCCGGCCAGGCCGAGCAGCATGGCGACGAAGCCGAACTTTCCGGCGACCAAGGCCTGGCGCGGCGTCACCGCCGGAGCCTCCGGCGCCTCGGCTTCGGGGGCGTCGGCGGGAGCGTCGTCGGAGCGCGCGCCGACGGCGACCAGCTCCTTTTCGGCGGCCGGCGCGGACTGCGCGCGCCGGCCGAAGGCGTACTCGACCGCGTAGCCGAACATCGCCAGCGCGTAGACCACGACGGCGGCCACGAACGCGGCGTTGGCCGCGTCGGCCAGGACCGGGTCGGCATCCATCAGCTGTCTCCTGTCTTTGTCGGCGGCGCGGAGTCGGCGCCGGCCGCGATCTCGTCGGTCAGCCGGTCGAATTCCTCGTCGAAGCCGGAATAGTCGTTGCGGGCCAGGCCGCCCGCCTCGACCCCGCCGGGGCCGACGCGCAGCCAGACGCGGCGGCGTTTGACGATAAGCGCCGGCAGCAGGCCGGCGAGCACGGACACGGCCGAGGCCAGCACGATCGGCTCGCCGGGATCGTGGCGCACTTCGAGCGTGGCGAACCGGGCGTAGCCGTCGAAGGTCACGGTCGTGCCGTCGTCGAGCTCCCAGGTGTCGCCGACCGACAGCAGTTCGGCCTCGTCCGCGGCCGGCTGCAAGGCGCCGCTGGCGATCTGGTCGGGGTCGACTGTGTAGACGGACTGGGGCCGCCCGTCGTTGAGCCCGGTGTCGCCGCGAAACGCCGAAAGCATCAGGCCGGGCGCGTCGGCTTCGGGGAACGTCGAGACGGTGTAAGGCGGTTCGTCGGGCGTGGTGGGCATGAACACGCCTTCGAAGGCGACCTGGGCGTCGGCGTCCTGCTCGCCGGTTTCGGGGTCGACGTTGGCGTCGGGGAAGATCGCCGCGCCGTAACTGGTGAGCATGTCGTCTTCGGGAATGAACGGCGCGGTCGACGTCTGGGACACGCCGTAGCGGTCGGTGTAGGTGATCACGGGCGCGTAGCCGTTGCCGAGCAGGAAGACGCTGGCGTCGTCGAGGTTCAGCGGGTGGTTCACCCGCAGCAGGTATTCCTCGGTAGGGGCGGCGCCGTCTTCGCCGTAGCGGACGTCCGCGTCGAACTGGACGGCCTGGCCGTTGTCCTGATAGTCCGCGGAGAAGGCGTCGAGCTGCATGCAGAACCTGGGCAGGTCGGACGCGGAGATCTGCGGCCCGAGACCGGACTCGTCGTACTGCTGCAGCGAGTTGCAGAAGGCGTGGTCCTCGCCCTCGACGAGGATGCGGTTGCCGTGCCAGCCGAACATCGAGCCGTACGCGACGCCGACGAGGAAGCCGAGCAGCGAGAAGTGGAAGAGCAGGTTCCCGGCCTCGCGCAGGTAGCCCTTTTCGGCGGCGACCGTCGTCGTGCCGTCGTCGTGTTCGCGCACCGCGACCCTGAAGCGGTTGCGGCGCAGCGTCTTCGCCGCGTCCCCGGCGGCCGTGGAGGAGTCGAGCACGCGGCTGCGCGGCAGCATCGACAGCCTGGCCGGCGCGTCGGGCGGGCGGCTGCGCAGGGTGCGGACGTGGTCGCGTATCCGCGGCGCCAGGCACCCCACCAGCGACGTCATCAGCAGCAGGTAGATCGCGGCGAACCAGGGCGAGGAGTAGACGTCGAACGCCCACAGGCGGTCGAGCGTCGGCGCGAGCTCCGGGTTCTGCCGGTAGTACTCGGCGACCGCGTTGGCGTCGACGGAGCGCTGCGGCAGCAGCGAGCCGGGCACGGCGGCCACGGCCAGGATCAGCAGCAGCACCAGGGCGGTGCGCATGGACGTCAGCTGTCGCCACCAGCGACGCAGGACCGCTTTCATATCCCGATCTCCACGGGCCCGACGGCGGCCTGCAGCCAGGTCATGAACTTCAGCCAGTAGCCGGAGGCCAGCGCCAGCCCCAGCAGCACCATGGCCACACCGCCGGCGCGGGCGATGTGGCGGGAGTGCCGCTTGAAGAAGTCGAAGACGCCGACGAGCTTGCGAAAGCCCAGACCGAACAGGAGGAAGGGCAGGCCGAGACCGAGGCAGTAGGCGATCGCCAGGACCACTCCGCGCCCGGCGCCCCCGGAGACCATGGACAGGCCCATGACCACCGCGAGGGTCGGAGACAGGCACGGGGTCCACGACAGGGCGAAGACCGAGCCGAGCACCGGGGCCGACGCCAGCCCCGCGCGAGGCAGGTGCTGCACCCGCACCAGCCGGTTCAGGCCGGGGACCACGCCGAGGAAGGCCAGCCCCATGACGACGATGAGCACTCCGGCGACGCGCTCCAGCCACAGCTGGCTGCTCCACACCGCGCTGCTGGCCGAGGCGGCGGCGAAGGTGAGGAAGGTGAACACCGCGGTGAACCCGGCGATGAACAGGGCGCACCCGGCGAGCACTCGGCCGCGGCGACCCGGCGCGTCCAGGTCGGCGCCGGTGAGTCCCGTCACGTAGGAGACGTAACTGGGGACCAGCGGCAGGATGCACGGCGACAGGAAGCTCACCAGCCCGGCGAGCGCGGCTACGCCGACGGCCAGCAGGAGCGGGCCGCCGGCGGCGATGTCGGCGAACGGGGAGGTTGTCACGGCGCCTTTACAAAAGTCCTCAGTGGTTATTCGCGTTCAAGGGCCGGGCCTGAGCTTCTGACTTTGCCCCGTTTCCTGCTGCGCGTCCTCTAGGCGGCGACGGAAGAGGACAAAGTCAGAAGCTCTGAAACGTCGAACGCGGTCGATGGATTCTACGCGGCGTAGAATAACAGCTCGATCTGGCGGCGGCTTTCGGGGCGCTTTCGCGAGGCTCACGACTGTGCGGCCTCGGCGTCGCCGATCGCGTCGACGAGCACGTCGGCGCTCACCTGCTGCCGGAAGACCGAGGCCACGCCGCCGTCGCGGTCGATCACGATCGTCGCCGGGATCGTGTTCGGCGGCACGTCCTCGAACTCGAGGGCCAGCCGCCCGGAAGGGTCGAACAATGACGGGTACGACTTGTCCATGCTTTCTTCGTAGCCGAGGGCCTTGTCGCGGTCGTCGCGGACGTTCACGCCCACGAAGCGCACCCCGTCGTCCTGCACCGCATCGTAGGCCTCCACCAAGTCGTCGGCTTCGTCGCGGCACGGACCGCACCACGAAGCCCAGAAGTTCACCACGACCACGTCGCCGTCGAACTCGGCGGTGTCGAGTTCCTCGCCTTGCAGATCCTCGCCCGACAGGTGCGGCGCCTCGGGGCGCTCCGCCGGGTCGCTGTAGACGAGCACCTGCCCGTCGTTCTCGGCGGCGGCCGAACCGCCGCAGCCGGACGCCGACAGCGCCAAAGCCAACGCAAGCGGGGCCGCGAGAAGCAGTCGCGTCCGCATCACGCGCCCTTGGACGGCGCTGCCGTCGAGGAGGCCGCAAGGACGGCGGCCGGCTCGCGGTACTCGACGTCGACGATCCGTTCGCCCTCGAAGTGGAACGAGGTGAGGCTTGCCAGGCCGCACTGGCGCCGGCGCGGGTCGTGCCACAGCCGGCGTCCGGTGATGAAGCAGCGCAGCGTCCAGATCGGCAGCTGGTGCGACACGCACACCGCCTCGCGGCCGGCGGCCTCGCGGCGCGCGGTGTACAGGGCCGCCGTCATTCGGCGCGCGATGTGCAGGTACGCCTCGCCCCACGACGGCGTCAGCGGGTCGCGCAGCGCCCACCAGTTGCGCGGGTCGCGCAGCGCACCGTCGCCGACCGACACGCGCTTGCCCTCGAAATAGTTGGTCGGCTCGATGAGCCGCTCGTCGACGTCGACGGGCACGTCGAACAGCTTGGCGAAGGGCTCGGCGGTCTGCTGCGCGCGTTCCAGCGGCGACGAGACGAGGTAGGCCACGTCGGCGCCGTCGAGTTCCCTCGCGGCCGCCTCGGCCATCTGCGCGCCGAGCGCGGAGAGGCGATAGCCCGGCAGCCGGCCGTAAAGGACTTTCTCCGGGTTGTATACCTCTCCGTGGCGCAGGAGATGCACGACGGTACGCAAAGAGCTCACCCTTCGACCATAGCCGCAGCTCGCGCCGCATGGGGTAGAGCGGCTTCGATACGTGCCAATGCCGCCTCGTCGAGCGCGAAGGAGACGAACCACGCCTCAAAGGCGCTGGGCGGCATGTAGACGCCGCGTCGCAGCATCTCGTGGAAGAACGCCGCGTAGACCTTGACGTTCTGCCGCGCCGCGTCGTCGTAGTCGCGCACCTCGCCGTCGGCGAAGAAGACGCTGAACATGTTGCCCGGCGCCGACACGTAGTGGGGCACGCCCGCGACGGTCAGCGC
>JBOGDN010000355.1:0-1537 GCA_050742995.1 Stackebrandtia sp.
TTGTCGACGGCCCAGATGCCCCAGCACACGAACGCGAAGAGCAGTCCGACCATGGAGAACTCCCCGCCGCCGGTCAGGCGCTCCAGCCTCCCGCCCGGGCCGGTCAGCGGCGGTTTGGGGGCCGGCGGCCGCGCGATCCGATGCGGCATGGTCTCGGCGTCGTCGCCGTTTCGAGACGGCGGCCTGGGCGCGACGACCCCGCGTCCGAAACGGTCCGTGTGCGGAGGTCGCGTGTTGACGGGGCCGGGCGATCGCGGCGCCACGGCGAGCGGCTGGGTGGCGGGAGCGGCGGTGTGGGCGGCGCCGGGGCCGTGCCCGTGTGCGAACTGGACGGGCATCGGCGCGGTCGCGGGGTGTTCTCCGGCGCCGGCGGGGGTTTCGATGCGTCGCGTCTGCGCCGGGGTCGGGCCGGTCGCGGCGGCGACGCCGGCCGACTTCCAGTTCACGCCGAGTCGGGGCACGCGCGTCGCCAGCATCAGCGCGGCCAGCTCGTCGATCCAGGCGCGCAGCTCAACGGTGAGCGGGCGGTCGCCGGGAGCGTCGGCCAGCGGCGCGAGCAGGTGGTCGCGCAGCCGCGCGTCGGCGTCGAGGGCCGGGTGCCTGCGCAGCACGGCGCACCCCGGCGCGTCCGCCGTGCCGCCCGCCTGCGAGTCTCCGCGCGGCTGCGCCCCGGTGACGAGGAAGAACGCCACCGAGCCGAAGCCGTGCACGTCGTAGGACGGACCGACCCTGCCGCCGTGCGCCTCGGGCCCGGCGGCCTCGGGGGTGTAGGAGATGCTGGTCATGTGAGTTGGCGTGTGATACCGGGCGCCGGTGAAGTCGATGACCTTGGCCTCGCCCGACGGCAGAACGATCACATTCGACGGTTTGACGTCCATGTGCAGCGACGGGTGGATCTCCGGCGAATCCGGGCGGTGCATGGCGTCGAGCACCTCGGCAAGAGTCCGCAGCACAACCACGGCGTCGACGAGGGGGCGGTGCTTGACGGCCAGCAGCTGTTTCAAGTCTCGGCCGGGGAGGAACTCGAGCACCTGGTACGGCAGCGGGTAAGGCGCGGGGGCCGTGCCGGGCAGGTGCGGCGGGGGCCCGTAGAACGCGTCGATGCGGCGGCAGATGCCGCCGACGCCGCGTCCGCCCAGGTCCATCAGCACCGCGTCGCCTTTGTCCCAGGAGCGGAACTGGGCTTCGACGGGGCGGTCCGAGCTGGGGCGGAACACCTTGACCGTCACCGGGGCAGACGACACGCCGCCGGAGAGGCGGACGCCTTTGTATACGTCGGCCTGCCCGCCGGTTCCCAGCGGCTCGAACAGGCGGAAGCTCTGTGCGGATTCGGGCAGCGGGTTGGCCGGACCGCACACCAAGTCCAGTCTCTCCGCCATGTCGTCCCAGCCCCTTTGAACGCACTCTTAGAGAGTTCGGCGACGGCGAGCGCCGGAGCCGAACCAATCTATGCGGCAAGCGTAGCCGCGTGCGGCCACGACTTCACACGGCGAACCCGCAGGAACGCCGCGTGGTCGCGGTCGGGTCAGTCCAGGTC
>JBOGDN010000356.1:0-3393 GCA_050742995.1 Stackebrandtia sp.
GCCCAGCTCCACGCACACGTCGAGCACGGCTTCGGTCCCTCGCAGCGCGTCGTCGGCCAGCGCCGCAGTGGCGATCGAGTCGACGAAGCACGCCGCGCGCAGGCCGTCGGCGATCTGCTCGCCCAGCCAGCGCAGCGTCGCCGTCGAGGCCAGCTGGTTGGCCAGCAGCACCCTTGGCACGCCGAACTCCCGCGCCACGCGCAGCTGGGCGGCGTTGGCCACGGTGATACCGCAGGCGCCCGCCTCCAGCTGCCGGTTCCACAGCGCCGGGGCCATGGTCGGCTTGCCGTGCGGGGCGTGCGCCAGACCGGCCCGCGCACACCAGGCGGCCATCGCGGCGATGTTGTGTTCCAGCGCCGCGGCGTCCAGCGTCATCACGGGCGTGGGCAGGTCGCTCAAGCGGGGACGCCCGTCCAGCCACCGCGACAGGGTCGTGCCGTGCGCCTGCGGCGGGACGGCTTTGAACCGCCAGTCGAGTCGTTCGGCGCGCAGTCGCGCAAGCGCGTGCGGATCCACGGCGGTTCTCCTGTCTGCCGGCTTGTGGGGACGCGCGCCACGCCGAGGAGGGCGGCGTGCGTACCCGCACGAAACTGAAAGGTAGGTTATCGATGTGCCCGACAAGATCGCCGCCCACACCGACGCGGCCCCGGCGCCGGCTCACACGTTCTCTCAAGGAGTGCGCAAGGGTCCGATTCTGCAGGTCTCCGGCCAGGGCCCCGTCGATCCCGCCTCCGGCGCGTATGTTCACCCCGGCGACGTCAAGGCGCAGACGTTGCGCACGCTGCGCAACGTCGAGGCGATCCTGTCCGCCGGCGGCGCCGGCTTCGACGACGTCGTCATGCTGCGGGTGTACCTGACTTCCCGCGAGGACTTCGCGGCCATGAACGACGCCTACGGCGAATTCGTCTCCGCAAAGGTCTCCGACGGCGTGCTTCCCTGTCGCACCACGGTTTTCACGGGTCTGCCGCGCCAGGAGATGCTTGTGGAGATCGACGCTGTGGCCGTAGTGGACTAGGTGCGCGATGTTCTGGTCGAAATACGGCGCGATGAGACGCTCGGCACACTGGCTAAGCCGGAAACGGGAGCGTATCGTGTGCGGCATGGCGAGTGCCCACGACGACACGCTTCCGGCAGACGACGCGCAGGCGATATTCGCCGCCGTCGGCCGTGCGGCGGCCGGGGACGTGGTGCGACTGGTCAAGGACGACAAGCCGATCGCCGACCTCACTCCGCCTGACCCCGACTCGGCCTTTCGACCCATGCTCGCCGAAATGGCCGCCCGCGCCGCCGAGATCTGCGAAGCCCACCCGGATCCGGCCGACTTGGAGCGCTGGCAGCGCGCCGACCGCCTGCACGAGCGATGGCGCAACAAGGGCGCCCTGCCGTCTGTGGAGTGCTACGTCGCTCAGCTGCGCAAGCTCGGCGTCCTCAGCGAAGAGCAGATCGTCGATCAGGCCGAATCGATGGTCCGCGCCGACGTCGAGGCTCTTATCGCCTACCCCCTGCCGGCTCGGTGACCGACCCGCTGGAAGTCAGCGGTTGGATCGTCGACCTTCCCGCACTGCTGGAAGTCGCCGACGCCACAGACTTCGCCGGCACGGTCGACGAAACCGCCCGTCGACTCGCTTTGACCCTCCTGGTTCCGCTTCCCGTGCTCGACGAGGCCTGGGCCGGGCAGCAGTATCCGGCGCAGCGCGACCGCCTCACCCGGCTTTACCTGCCGCGCGGACCCTGGATGCCCGCGCGCTACGCCGACGTCCCCACCAATCGTCTCGTCAATCACGTGCGCGCCTGCGGCGACGACATGCCGCTGGGGCTGGTGGCGACGCTGGCGGATCTGCGCGCCTGGCCGGTGGTCACAAGCGACGACCGCCGCGACCGCCTTTCTCACGCCGTTCCGGACCTGATGACGGTTCCCTGCAACTGATCCAGAGCCGGTGTCGCCGAACCGACACACCCTGGATCGGCGTGGCGCCACGGTAAATGGATGACCGAACTCGACCCCTCTGTTCCGGGCGCGTACGACCTGGAATTAATTCGCGCCGTCTATCCCCGCGCCTACCGCCGCTGGAGCCGGGGAGAAGACGATCTGCTGGCTCAGCTGTGGCGTTACGGCCTGGACGTCGGCGAGCTGTCCGCCGTGCTCGGCCGCAACCCCGGCGGCGTGGCCTCGCGCCTGGTCAAGGTGTGCGCTCATGCGCCCCCCGACGCCGCCAACCTCTATTTCCGGGACGGCCGGACCGATCCCCTCGGAGGCGACCCGGCTTAGAGCTCCTGACTTTGTCCTCTTCCGTCGCGAGCGGCCTCCGGGCGAGTGCAACGGCCGTAAGCCGCTGTACGGCCGCAAGCCCCGCGTGATCGAACAGACAAGACCAAGGCGGAGGTGCTCCCGCATCCCGATGTCGGATGCGGAAGCGCCGACAACGCCGCGAAGCGCCGCTTGGTGGACGCGCAGCAGGAAACGGGACAAAGTCAGGAGCTCTTAACCGGCGAGCAGCTCGTCGGGGTCGGCGCCGCGAATCGACGCGTCGAGCACTTCGACGATGTGGGCCACCGCCATGTCCCGGCCCTCGGCGCGCAGCGCGGAGGCGATCTGCATGGCGCAGCCGGGGTTGGCCGACACCAGCAGGTTCGCCTGGGTGGCGGCCACGTTGGCGGCCTTGCGCGCGCCGAGTTCGCGGGCGGCCAGCGGCTGCACCAGGTTGTAGACGCCGGCCGAGCCGCAGCAGGTGTCGCCGTCGGCGATCTCGCGCAGCTCGAGCCCGGGGATCGCCTCCAGCAGCGCGCGGGGCTGGCCGCGGATCTTCTGGGCGTGCGACAGGTGGCACGCGTCGTGGTAGGCGAGGCTCACCGGCAGCGGGCGGCGTTCGGCCACGGGTCCCAGCTCGGCGAGGAACTCGCTGAAGTCGCGGACGCGCGCGGTCAGCGCCCGCGCCCGCGGACCCCACTGCGGGTCGTCGGCGAGCACGTCGGCGTATTCCTTCATCGCCGATCCGCAGCCGGCGGCGTTGACGACGATCGTGTCGACTCCGGCCCGCTCGAAGACCTCGATGGTGCGCCGAGCGAAGGCGACGGCTTCGTCGCGACGTCCCGAGTGCAGCGAAAGCGCGCCGCAGCAGCCCTGTTCGGGCGGGATCACCACGTCGCAGCCCTCGGCGGCCAGCACCCGGGCGGTGGCGGAGTTCACCGGGCCGAAGAACTCGCGCTGCACGCAGCCAAGCAGCATGCCCACGGTCGCCCGCCGCTCGCCTTGCGCCGGGACCAGGCTCGGCAGCGGTCGCCTTTTGCCGAGCCGAGGCGCGAGCGCGGCCATCGCGGCCAGTCCGGGGACGAGCCGGCCGAGAAGGCGGCTGCGACCGGCCAGCCGGTCGAGGCGGGCGAACTGGCCGGCCC
>JBOGDN010000357.1:0-4590 GCA_050742995.1 Stackebrandtia sp.
GCGCATCGGGGTGCAGTGGAAGTCGACACGTCAGAAGGCTAAGGTCTGCTGCAAGAAGATCTGAAATCTGACTGAAACATTGTGGTCGTACGTCAAGGAGAGCCGCGATGAACGAAACTCCGCAGCCCCAAGAGACACTGGCGAACCTGCTCACCGAGACCAGGCGCTTCGACCCGCCGCCGGGGCTCGCCGCCGCCGCCAACGTCAAGGCCGACGCCTACGACGAGGCGGACGCCGACCGGCTGGCGTTCTGGGAGGACAAGGCCAGGCGTCTGCACTGGACGAAGGAATGGGACCGGACGCTCGACTGGGACAACCCGCCCTTCGCCAAGTGGTTCGTCGGAGGCGAACTCAACGTCGCCTACAACTGTCTTGACCGCCACGTCGAAGCCGGCAACGGGGATCGCGTCGCGATTCACTGGGAGGGAGAGCCGGGCGACACCCGCACCATCACCTACGCCGAGCTGCTCGTCGAGGTGAAGAAGGCCGCCAACGCCCTGGTCGGCCTTGGCGTGGAGCCCGGCGACCGCGTCGCGATCTACATGCCGATGATCCCCGAGGCCGCCATGGCGATGCTCGCGTGCGCGCGCATCGGCGCCGCGCACAGCGTGGTCTTCGGCGGCTTCTCCGTGGACGCGCTTTCCGGCCGCATCGACGACGCCGACGCCAAGGTGGTGATCACCGCCGACGGCGGCTACCGCAAGGGCAAGCCGAGCGCGCTCAAGCCCGTCGTCGACGAGTCGGCGGCCCGCTGCCCCAGCGTGCAGAAGGTCGTGGTGGTGCGCCGCACCGGCCAGGACGTCGACTGGACCGACAAGGACGTGTGGTGGCACGACATCGTCGGCGCCGCCTCCGACGAGCACGTCGCGCCGTCCTTCGACGCCGAGCACCCGCTGTTCATCCTGTACACCTCCGGCACCACCGCCAAGCCCAAGGGGATCCTGCACACCTCGGGCGGCTACCTCACTCAGGCCGCCTACACGCAGCACGCGGTCTTCGACCTCAAGCCCGAGACCGACGTCTACTGGTGCACCGCCGACATCGGATGGGTCACCGGGCACTCCTACATCGTGTACGGTCCGATGGCCAACGGTGCCACGCAGGTGATGTACGAGGGCACCCCGGACACCCCCCACAAAGGTCGTTTCTGGGAGCTGGTGGAGAAGTACAAGATCTCGATCATCTACACCGCGCCCACCGCGATCCGCACCTTCATGAAGTGGGGCGACGAGATCCCCGCCAAATTCGACCTCTCCAGCCTGCGCATCCTCGGCACGGTCGGCGAGCCCATCAACCCCGAAGCCTGGATGTGGTACCGCGAGCACATCGGCCGCGGCAAGTGTCCCGTGGTGGACACGTGGTGGCAGACCGAGACCGGCGCCCAAATGATCGCGCCGCTGCCGGGCGTCACCTCGACGGTTCCCGGGTCGGCGCAGCACTCGCTTCCGGGAATCGTCGCCGACGTCGTCGACGACGAGGCCAACTCCGTTCCCAACGGCGGAGGCGGCTACCTGGTGCTGCGCGAGCCGTGGCCGTCGATGCTGCGCACCATCTGGGGCGACGACCAGCGCTTCGTCGACACGTACTGGTCGCGCTTTGACGGCATGTACTTCGCCGGCGACGGCGCCAAGCGCGACGACGAAGGCAACATCTGGCTGCTGGGCCGCGTCGACGACGTGATGCTGGTGTCGGGACACAACATCTCCACCACCGAGGTGGAGTCGGCGCTGGTCGGCCACCCCGCGGTGGCCGAGGCCGCGGTCGTCGGCGCCACAGACCCGCTGACCGGGCAGGGCATCGTGGCTTTCGCGATCCTGCGCGGCGGGGTCGACGGCGGCGACGCGCTCATGACCGAGCTGCGCGACCACGTCGCCAAGACGCTCGGCCCCATCGCCAAGCCGCGCCAGATCATGGTGGTTCCCGAGCTGCCCAAGACGCGGTCCGGCAAGATCATGCGTCGCCTGCTGCGCGACGTGGCCGAGAACCGTTCCCTCGGGGACGTCACCACGCTGCAGGACTCCGCCGTCATGGACCTCATCGCCAAGGGGATGTCGTCCGGCGACGAAGACTGACGCCCGTTTTGCGCTGACGCTTTTAAGGCCCCGGCCCGTCCCTGCGGACGGCCGGGGCCTTAAAGCATTTCGTTCTCAGGCCAAGACGAAGTAGCGCAGCCACAGATACGGCATCACGATCAAGATGGTGACCACCGTGACGACAATTCCGTACTTGGTGAACTGCCAGAAGGAGATCTTGTATCCGCTCTTGGCGGCGATGCCGAGCGCGACGACGTTGGCCGAGGCGCCGATGGCGGTGGCGTTGCCGCCCAGGTCGGCGCCAAAGGCCAGCGACCACCACAGGACCTGGGACTGGCTGGTGTTGCCGGCGCCGTCGACGAGCTGGCCGACGATGGGGCTCATGGTCGCCACATACGGAATATTGTCCACAATGGCAGACAGGAAGGCGGACGCCCACAGCAGCAACATCGAGGCGCCGAGCAGGTTGTCGCCGACCGCGTCCGAAGCCGCGCCCGCGATCTGGGCGATGACTCCGGTGTTGACCAGGGAGCCGACCATGATGAACAAGCCGGCGAAGAATGCGAGCGTCTGCCATTCGACGTCGGCGAAGACCTGCTCGCCGGGCAGCCGG
This sequence comes from Stackebrandtia sp., assembly GCA_050742995.1. GTDB lineage: Bacteria > Actinomycetota > Actinomycetes > Mycobacteriales > Micromonosporaceae > Stackebrandtia. Next base: position 2,647 of record JBOGDN010000357.1, read on the forward strand.
GACAGCCCGAACAGCGCGAGTCCGCCGATCATCGCCACCACCGACGGATTGACGTGCAGGACGGTGTGCAGCACGAACGCGGCCAGGACCAGGGCGAGCACCGCGAGCGAGATGACGAGCAGTCGCCTGTTCTGTATGGCGTCGCGTTCCTTCATCGCCATGATCGCCTCGACCCGGTCGGGGTCGTAGCGTAGGAACTTGCGGAAAAGCCACCAGCACAGTCCGACGTGCGCCACGACGAGCAGCACGACGATCGGGGCCATGTGCACGAGGAAGTCGTTGAAGCTGAGGTCGCCCTGTCCCGCGATGATGATGTTGGGCGGGTCGCCGACCAGGGTCGATGCGCCGCCGATGTTGGACGCCAGCACCTCGGCGATGATGAACGGCCACACCGGCACGTCCATCCGCTCGCACACCACGAACGTCATCGGCACGATCAGCAGAACCGTCGTCACGTTGTCAAGCGCCGCGGAGGCGATCGCGGTCACCAGCACCAGGATCACCATGACCCGGAAGGGTCTTCCCTTGGCGAGTTTGGCTGCCCAAATTGCCAGATACTCAAAGATGCCGGTTCGTTTGAGAACCGCGACGATCAGCATCATTCCCATCAAGAGGAAAATGACGTTCCACTCGATGCCGGTCTCGGCGCTGAAGAACGCCTTGTGATCGTCGGTGGCTCCGATGACGAACATCAATATCGCGCCGGTCATGACGACGCCGATTCGGTGAACCCATTCGGTGGCGATAAGGACGTAGGCGCCGGCGAAGATGGCGGTGGCAGCCCAAGCTGTCAAGGTCATATTGGTCGGCGGCTCCTTTATCGGGGCAACACTCGGCTACGTTCGCCGACCAGTCTTCCCGGCACACCTTTTGATCGCTGAGTTCTGGCGATGATACTTGAAACACGCGTTCATGCCGTCACCACGAGCGTGTGATCCTTCGTAAGGTAAAACCATGCGCTCCCAGAGCATCGACGACTCCGTGATATTGATCCCCGGCCCCTGGCGACACCGACTCGTCGACGCCAACGGCGTGAGATTCCACGTCGCCGAGGCCGGTGAAGGCCCGCTTATTCTTCTGGTGCACGGCTTCCCGGAATTCTGGTGGACCTGGCAGCATCAGCTGCCCGCGCTTGCCGAGGCCGGCTACCGGGTCGCCGCGGTCGACCTGCGCGGGTACGGCGCCAGCGACAAGCCGCCCCGCGGCTACGACGCTTACACCATGGCTTCGGACGTCATCGGCCTGATCCGCGCGCTCGGCGAGCGCGAAGCCGTCGTCGTCGGGCACGACCTGGGCGGGCTGCTGGGGTTCGCCGCCGCCGCGTTCCACCCGCGCAGCGTCCGCAAGCTCGTCGTCGTGTCGTCGGCCCACCCGCTGCGGCAGCGCGCGGCCCTGGCCGTCGACCCGCGGGGGCAGCTTTCGGCGAGCCGTCACATCCTGGCGTTCCAGCTGCCGAGATTCGAGCGGGTCGTCGTGCGCGACGACGCGGCCATGGTGGAGACGCTGATGCGCGCCTGGGCCGGGTCGTCGATCCGCTACACGCCCGAGTTCACCGCCTACATCCGCTCCTGCCGCGACGCGATCCAGCTGCCGCAGGCCGCGTTCTGCGCGCTCGAGGCGTACAGGTGGGCGCTGCGCACGGCGCTGCGCCTCGCCGGCCGCCGCTTCGTGAAACTGCTGCAAGAGCCGATCAAGGTGCCAACGCTGCAGCTCCACGGCGACCGCGACGTCTGCATGCTCCCGCGCACCGCGCAAGGATCCGGCCGTTACGTCGCCGCCCACTATGAATGGCGCGCGCTTCGGGGCGTCGGTCACTTCCCGCAGCTCGAAGCGCCTGAAACGGTGACCGGAGAGATATTGCGCTGGATGAAAGACTAGCCTTCATTCATTGAAATCGTTAAAGTACCTTCTCAATGGTTGTCGAAAGATGGAGCTTCACATGAG
>JBOGDN010000358.1:0-9396 GCA_050742995.1 Stackebrandtia sp.
GCCATGTGCGGCGTCGGCTTGGCGCTGGCGACGCGTGCGCTTGACCCGCCGGCGACCGACTCGGAGGAGGGCGTGGTGCGCGACGGCTCGCTCGTCGTCGCCGCACGGCATGCCGGGCTTGTCGTCGGTCTGCTGGTCATCGCGCCGATTCTGGACAACTCGCTTCAGGATGCGCAGGACGACGCCGTCGAGGCGGGAACGGCCGTCGTGCTCGACGCGGACGCTTCGCTGGCGGACAAGGCCGCGATCGCCGTGTCGCTCGGCGAGCAGCTGGACGAACAGCCGCGCAGCGAGTTTCCGGATCTGGAGGCCGCGGCAGCTCGTTCCGACGTAGACAGCGAGACCGCCGAGGCGGTCGGCGGACAGCTGACCAACGAGATCGAGGCGATCTTCACGCGTTCGTTCAGGGCGCCGTTCGCGGCGGCCGCGATCCTGACTGCGGCGACCGCGGTGTTTCTGGTCGCCGTGCGTCGACGAAGTGAGCCGACACGCCACACCCGCCCGGCGCTGATCGGGTTGGCCGCGGTCTTGCTGGCGGGTGGCGGGGTGTTGACGGCCGAGGTCGCCTTGGGCGCGGCCGACTACGGCGAGCACCGTCCGGCCGATCCGTGTGCTCCGACCGTCGACGACGAGCCCGCCAGCGGATTCGACGCCGTGACGCAGCGCATCGCCATGTCCGCGTTGAACGGCGCGGCCTGCGAGCTGGGCGTGACCCGGGAGCAGGTGGTGCTGCTGCTGGTGGGGCGCGGCGGACCCGGCATGCCCGAACGCGACGACCCCGAGTTCGAAGCGGCGCTGCGAGCCGGCTTGCTTCAGGCCGTCGACGACGCGATCGAGCGCGGCGAACTGCCCGAGTGGACGGCGGACCCGCTGCGCGATCTGGTGGAAGACGCGCCCGTGAAGTGGCTGATCGACTACCTCAACCTGCCAGACTGACGCCGCTCGCCGACGCGAACTCGACGCCGTGACGAGACAGACCGCGGCGACCCGGCTGAGCGATTCCTCCTGCGCGACAGCGACTCGCGCGCTGCGAGCACCCCATAGATAACGAGGCATTGACATATCTTGACGCTATTGTTAAGATTCCAAAACAGAAGTTACTTACCTGTAAGTAAGTGAAATTCGACCCGAAACAGGTTCCTTGAGACAAGGACGCCTGCCGCCCGCATCCACGCCGAGGCGGCTTCGCTCCGCCCTCGGCCCTGCCCCTAGCGAGTCCTCATGAAACACAAATCCCGGCAGCGCGTGAAACGGCTGCTCACGCCGATCGGCCTCGCCCTGGTGACGGCGTTCGGCACACTCGTCACGACCAACGTCGCCCAAGCGGACATTCCGCCCCCTCCCACGGGCTGGAGCCTGGAGTGGGGCGACGACTTCGACGGCCAGTCGGGGTCGCTTCCGTCGGCGGACAACTGGCGGTTCAGCATCGGGCACGGCTACCCCGGCGGCCCGCCCAACTGGGGCACCGGCGAGATCGCGTACCACACCGACAATCCCGAAAACGTCAGTCTCGACGGCTCAGGCAACCTGAACATCACTCCCCTGCGCGACGACGCCGGCAACTGGACCTCGGCGCGAATCGAGACGAACAAGCAGGACTTCAAGCCGCCGGACGGCGGCGTCCTGCGCATCGAAAGCCGACTGCAGATGCCCAATGTGACCGGCGAAGCCGCTCTCGGCTACTGGCCCGCGTTCTGGGCCCTCGGTTCGCCGTACCGCGGCGACTGGTGGAACTGGCCGGGAATCGGCGAGTTCGACATCATGGAGAACGTCAACGGCGTCAACTCGGTCTGGGGCGTGCTCCACTGCGGAGTCGCGCCGGGCGGTCCGTGCAATGAGAACAACGGCATCAGCGCGAGTCGGGAGTGTCCAGGCTCCGCCTGCCAGAGCGACTTCCACACCTACACGTTCGAATGGGACACCAGCGTCAGCCCGAACCAGCTGCGCTGGTACGTCGACGGCGAGCAGTACCACGGCGTCAGCCAGGCGGACCTTCCCGCCGACACCTGGAACGACATGACCTCGCACGCCGGCTACTTCATCATCCTCAACGTGGCGATCGGCGGCGCCTTCCCCGACGGCGTAGCCGGACACCAGACTCCCACCGACGCAACGGTTCCCGGCCACCCGATGGTCGTGGACTACGTCGCGGCGTGGACGCGGTCAGCTTAAGGACGAGGCGGGCCCGCCGACGCGGGCCCGCCTTGCCTTATAAACGAGGACGCGCCGGCCGAAGGCCGGTCACTTCACGGCGACTGCTATGGGGAGGACTCCGTTTTCGTTGTAGTGCACCGCTTCTACTGCGAGGCCGGCTGATTCGAGTTGGCGGCGCGTGTCGGCTTCGCCGCAGAAGTTCAGGTACTTGGCCTGGAGGATGTCGCCGAACAGGGACAGCTCACGACGCAGGTCGGCCTCGGGGATGTCGTACTTCTCCCAGGCGGCGGCCTGGTCGGGGGCGACCCACGGCGGCGGGGGCGGCGGGGTCAGGAAGCTCAGCAGCAGCCGACCGCCCGGTCGCAGCGCCTGGCGGAAGCGGCGGTACAGCTCCGTCAGGCGATCCGGGTCGGGCTCGTACATGTTCAGGCCGTTGCTGACGAGAAGGTCGAACTCCCCGTCGACGTTCATCTCCCAGGCGTCCTGGGCGAGGAACTCGCAGCGGTCGGCGAGGCCGCGGGCTTGAGCGTTGTCTTTGGCGTGTCCGAGGGATTCTTCGTCGATGTCCACGCCGACGAGCTTCACGTCGCGCACGCCGGAGTAGTCCTGCAGCAGCAGGTCGTCCATCAGTCCGCACGGAACCGATGCCAGGACGGCTCCGTCGCGGAGGCTGTGCGCGATCTCGGCTTTGAAGCGGTGGAACCTCTCGCGGGCGCGACACAGCAGCGAATCGTCGAGCAGCCATTGCTCCAAAGGCGACGACGCCTTCTCGCCGGGGACGTGCCGGAAGATGTATGCCGTCCAGTAGCCGTTCAGGCCGCGGTTGTGCAGCAGGAAGCGGCCGAGCGCGAATTCCTGGAGCTGTTCGAGCAGCTCCAAAGACTCGTCGAGCGGCATGATGAGCCGGTCGGCTATGCGAAGTCTTTGCGCGACGTCGGCCGCGATCTGCTTCGTCGAGGCGTCGTCGCCGGCCGAAGTCGGCGTGCGGTGCGAAATCGTCGAGTTCATCAATGTCTCCTCAGATCAGACATCCCAGCCGATGCCCATGAAGCTGGATTGGACGGACGGGTGGTCCAGCAGCCCGGCGTTGCGGAAGGCGCGCAGCACGTTTTTGACGATCGGCACGTCCGGGGTGATCTCGAATCCCGCGTACACGCCTTCGACGGATTTGCGCGCCTGTTCCGGGTCTACGCCGAGCGTGCCGAGCAGCTCGACGTTGAAGCGCTTTTCGGAGTCCACGGACAGGTACAGCGTGGTGAACTCCGCCAAGTGCGTTCCGACGGCATCCCGATATTCCTCCGGCATGGACGCCCACACGTGCGTCATCAGATCGAAAAAGAAGGCGTAATGCCTCGACTCGTCGTTCATGTGATCGTTGACGTAGTACTTGATGGACGGATGAACGCCGGAGCTGTTGAAGAACTCCACGAGCTCCCGCACGAGCGTGGTCTCGAAGCAGCAGTTGGCGAGGACCTCGAAGACGTCGTGATACTTCGAGTCGAGCTTCTTCTTGATCTCGTTCACCGCGCGCTGCGAGTCCGAGATCGGATAGTCGAAAGTCCGCAAGTCCGGGAACCGGTTCCGCAGCTGCAGGATCATGTCCTGTGCGATGTAGACGTGGTAGTACTCGTCGATGATCACGGAGTAGGTGTTGAGCCTCGTCTGCTCGGTGAACTCCACCGGCAGATCGCCGTTGAGGATCTTCTCGCAGGCGGCGACTATCTCCTTGATCTCCAGGTTCACGATGTCGTGCAGGTACTTGTAGAACGACTGAACCAGGATTCCCTCCTTGGCCTCCGCGTCGAGCACGGCGGCCTCGGGCGTCAAAAGCAGGGGCTGTTTGTCCTCGGGGAAGAAATAGCCCTGCTGCGCGAAGTCGATGGTCTTGCGCGGACGGGTTCGCACCGAGCCGCGCGCCTCCCACCTGGCGACGTACTCCGCCGTCAGGCTGGTCAGCTTGCGGCCGGTCGCGTTGTCGGCGCGGTCGACGAGGGTCATGCCTGCTCCTTTTCCGCTACGGGTTCTGGCTCTGCTTCGGTTTCGGGCTGGACCTGTTTGGGCGTCACGAGCACCAGGAGGACGCTGACGACCACGGCGACGGCCATGACGCCGGCGGTCACCACGGGGTCGCCGGTGAACAGACTGCTGGCCGCGCCGGTGAACACGGTGACAAGCAGCGCGCGCACTCCCATGTTCAAAGAGCCCGCCGCGCCCTGCAGCTGCGGAATGACCCCCATAGACCGTCCGAAAATGACCGGATAGACCGCGGCGAAGCCGACGCAGAACATCACGATCGTTCCGGTGGTCGCCACGGGGCCGTCGCCGAACGCCAGGAACAGGCTGATCCCGACAGTCAGCACGGTCATGCCGCAGAACACGGTGCGCTGCGGGCCGCCGAGCAGGGTCACCAACTTCGCCGAGAACATGCTTGTCACGGCGAAGGAGGCCACAATGACCAGCAGGTGGGCGGCGAAGGCCACCACGGACAGATCGAAGGTCTCGGTGTAGAGGAAGGAGCTGGCGGCGATGAACACCATGTATCCGGCGAAGAGCAGGCTGGGGACCAGCGAGGTGGCGACGAACTCCTTGTTCGACAGCAGACGTCGATAGTCGACGGCGACCTGCTTCGGCGTCACCTTGGTCAGCTCGTCCTTTGTCTCCGGAAGGAACGCGGCCATGAACGCCAGCCCGATCAGCGTGACTGCGAAGACCACCGCGTAGTTTCCGCGCCATCCGACCGTCTGGTTGATCACGCCTCCCAGCGCCGGCGCGGCCGTCATCAAGATCGACATCGCGGCGTTGGTGAGCCCAAGCATCTTGAACAGCTGACCGCCCCGATAGACGTCGCTGATGATCACGAACACCAGCACAACGGAAGTGCTGGCGCCGACCCCCTGGACGAATCGGGAGGCCAGGAGGAACTCGATGCTCGGCGCCACGGCGCATCCAAGCGCACCCAGGAGCATTATGGAGTTTCCGACGAGCATGACGCCGCGTCGGCCGAACCGGTCCGACAGCGGGCCGTAGACGAGCGCCCCGAGGAAGTAGCCCAGGAAGTTGTAGGTGATCGTCAGCTGCACCAGCGATTCGGACGCCTTGAGGTCGGAGGCGATGTCCGGGAAGCTGGGAACGGACATGTCGAGTTCGATGATCGTCCCGATGATCGCCGTGATCAGCAGCACGGGAAGATACTTGGTTTTCGCGGTGTTCATGGTCTCCTTTCGGCGGGTTCGAAATCGTCGCGGACTCAGGCCACAAGCGATTGTGGAGCGACTGTGCACAACGGCGGGTGATGTTACCAGTCGACTTCGTCATGACCGGTGTTCGTCGAGCCGGGCACGCACCTCCTTGGCGAACAGCGTCGGCGCTTCGAGGTGCGGCATGTGCGACGCGCCGGCCACGACCACGGCCGCGGCGTCGGGCATGGCGCGGGCGTACGCCTGGCAAGCCCGCGACGGAACATAGTCGTGCTCGCCGGAGACGATCAGGACCGGAACATCCAGTTCGGCCAGTCGATCGACGCGTTCATAGGACTTCAGGTTCCCGGTCACCTCGAACTCGGTACTGCCCCACATGGCGTCGCGCACGTCCGCGGCGATGTTCACTGTCGACTCCATCAAGTCGTCGGGCCACGGTTCGACGCGGCAGGAGTGTTCCTCGGCGAAGCACATCGCCGCTTCGACGAATTCGGGCGTGTTGTACTGCCCAGTCCGCATGCCCTGGGTCAGCGCCCGCGCCGACTCCGGGCGCATCCACGTCAGCAGCTGCCGCATGTCGTTTTCGTACTTGCGGACGCTGAGCACCGGCGATCCCAGGATCAGCGTGCGCAGCCTCGCTGGGCCGCGCAGCGCGAAGTCGCAGGCGATCATGGCGCCGAAGGAATGTCCGAACAGGTGGAACCGCTCCAGCCCGAGATGCGAGATCAGCGCCTCGAGCTCGTCGACGAATCGCTCCAGCCGCCACAGATCGAGATCCGAGGGCCTCTCCGAGCGGCCGCAGCCCAGCTGGTCGTATACGACGACGGGACGGCCGGACAGCAGGTCCGCCGTGGACCGCAGGTAGTCGTGCGGAGTTCCGGGCCCGCCGTGGACTGTCACCACGGGCAGGCCGGAGGCGTCGGGGTTGAGGATCTCGTACCAGATCTTGCCGCCGGGCACGTCGCACGTCGCCCCGGCCTTGGGTTCACTCATCGTGTGCTCTCTTCGTCGGCGATTCGACGTCCGCGGCGCCAAGACGAGCGCCGATGACGGCCACGTGCGGCATCCCGTTCATGCTGAGGTGGTTGCCGGGCACGGAAACGTGCGTCCAGCCGCCGTGCGCCAGCTCGCGCCAGCGCCGCTGCGGGTTCGGCGGGAATTCGGGTATCTCCTCCTGGTGGGAGAAGTACAAGATCTCCCCGGCGTACGGCTGCGGCACGTAGGCGTGCATGGCGCGGCTGTGCCGCTGCCAGACTCGGACGAGTCGAGGCAGAAAGTCCGCGGACAGAATGGTCTCGAACTCCGTGCCGCGCGCCCGATCCGCGACGAAGCGGATCTTCTCCTCAAACGTGTCGATCGCCTCGAGCCGGGACATCGGGAAGTCCAGACGCGCCAGCCCGTACCGGAACAGGTAGTCGACGATCTCCTTGTCTGTCATGTCCGCGGGAAGGCCGCCGTGGGCGGGACTGTCGATCAGGGCCACCTGCGGCCGGTAGCCGTCGCGCTCGTCTAGCAGCTGAGCCATGTGAAAGGCCACGATTCCGCCGAAAGACGATCCGCCCAGTCGGTAAGGGGGCTTGAGCCCGAAGTTCTCAAGCTGTTCCAAGTAGGACGCCGCCATCTCCTCGACGGAGTCGAACTCCGCGGCGCCGTCGAGCATGGGCGAGCGGATCGCGCACACCGCCTGGTCTTCCGGCAGGCACGCGGCCAGCTCGCGGTAGAAGTACACGTCGCCGCCGATCGGGTGCACCAGGATCAGCGGCGGCCGCGCGGAGGCCGGGTCGCCGCGCTTGACCACGACAGGACGCGCCGAGTCCTCAGAAGAGGAACGATCCTCGCGTCGCCGAGCCAGATGCTCGGCCACCGATCGCGGCGTGTGCCGTTCCAGCTCCATGAACTCGACGCGCACGCCGGTGCGCTCCTGGACGCGCGCCACGAGCTGCACAGCCGCCAGCGAGTCGCCGCCCTGCTCGAAGAAGTCGTCGTCGGGGCCGACCCGACGCACGCCCAACACCGTCGTCCACGCCTCGACCACGACGGCGGTCGCGTCGTCCGCGGGCCCGTCGACCGGTTCGGCGCGGGCGGCGGCAGGCGGAGTCTCGGACGGCGGAGACGCGGGCTCGGCACCGCCCGGACGCTCGATCCAGTGCTCGCTTCGCGCGAAGGCGTAGCCGGGAAGGCGCACCCGGTCTCGACTGGTCATGCCGTGGAACGCCTCGGCGTCGACGTCGCCTCCGGCGGCCCACACCGTACCCAGCGCCGTCAGCGCCGTGCGGGTTTCCTGCTCGGCCTGGTCGGCGCGGGGCAGCGTTGGCGCGACGATCCGTTCGCCGCTGTCGGAGTGCCGGCGAACCAGCCGGGCGAGGTGGCGGCCGGGTCCGACTTCGAGGCATACGGCGTCGCGAGACAGCTCGTCGCCGAACAGCGTGGACAGTCCCTGGTGGAACTGGACCGGGCTGCGCAGCTGCGTCGTCCAGTACTCCGGACGGCACACCTGTCGCGGATCGGCCCAGTCTCCGGTCAGGTTGGAGACGAAGGGCAGCGTCGGCTCGCGCATGTCGATTCGCGCGAGCACGTCGGCGAAGTCGTCCGCGACCGGGTCGAGCAGTCGGGAGTGGAACGCACGCGACACGGCCACGCGTCTGGCGGCCACGCCGTCGGCCTTCAGTTCGGCCTCCAGCGCGTCGACGGCTTCGGGCGTTCCGGACGCCACGCAGCTTGCGGCGTCGTCGATCACGGCGACGTCGAGGCCGTGTCGTCGCGCCTCCGGCTCAGTCCGCGACGCCGGCAGCGGCACGGCGAGCATCGCGCCGGGCGGCGTGCTCGCCAGCAGTCGTCCGCGTTCGCGCACCAGCCACAGCGCGTCCCCAAGGGAGAACACTCCGGCAAGGCAGGCGGCGGTGTACTCCCCCAGACTGTGTCCGATCATCGTGGCGGGTTCGACGCCCAGGTCGCGCATCCACTGTGCCAGCGAGTATTCGAGGACGAACAGCGCGGTCTGGGTGTAGCGGGTGTCGCCGACTGCCTCGGTGCGGCCGAGCAGGTCGGCTTCGGCGACGTCGCCGGAAAGATGCGGTCGCAGCGCGTGAAGGCAGCGGTCCACGTGCGCGCGGAAGCCGGGCTCGTCGCGGTACAGCCGCAGCCCCATGTTCTGGTACTGCGCGCCCTGCCCAGGGAAGAGGAACACCGTGGGGCGACGCCGGATTCGCGCGACGGGCGCGGGCTCGTCGCCTCGCAGCCGATCGACGAGTTCGGCACGGTCGTCCGCGACGACCACGCGACCGCAGTCGAAACGGCGTCGCGTCGAGTGCAGCGTGTACGCCGCGCGGGCGACGGCCACGTTCGGGTTGTCTTCCAGATGCCGGGCCAGCGAACGGGACTGGGCGTGCAGGGCCTCCGGCGTTTGCGCCGAGACCACCAGCGGCCGGCTCGATCTCGCGGGGGTCTCCCTGTCCGGCGGCGGACTCGCCGGCGCCTCCTCCAGCACCGCGTGCGCGTTGGTGCCGCCGATGCCGAAAGAGCTGACGCCGGCGCGCAGCGGCCCTTGCTCGCTGTTCCAGGGCGCGAGTTCGGCGTTGACGTAGAAGCCGCTTTCGTCCAGTTCGAGCCGCGGGTTGGGCGCGGTGTAGTGCAGCGTCGGCGGCAGGGCGCGGTTTTCGAGGCACAGCACGGCTTTGACGAGCCCGGCGATTCCGGAGGCGACGTCGAGGTGTCCGATGTTGGTCTTCACCGACCCCAGTGCGCGTCGGCTGGCGCCGTCGCCGCTGTGCATTTCGCTTCGGCTCCGGCCGGCGCCGTCGCCGCTGTACCTTTCGCTTCGGCTCCGGCTGACGCCGTCGCCGAAGGCTTCGCGCAGCGCGGCGACCTCGATCGGGTCGCCAAGCGCGGTGCCGGTTCCGTGCGCCTCCACATAGGTGACCGTCGCGGGGTCGATTCCGGCCTTCTCGTGGGCGACGCGGATCACGGCGGCCTGTCGCGACTGGCTGGGCGCGGTGTAGCCGATCTTGTCGCGGCCGTCGTTGTTGACGGCCGTGGACTTGAGGAC
>JBOGDN010000359.1:0-3510 GCA_050742995.1 Stackebrandtia sp.
CCTCGAGCTCGAGCCCGACCCTGCCTGGGAGGCCCCGTTGCCGGCGGCCGGGCCGTCCCCGTGGCTGGCGCGACGCCGTCAGGATCTCGCGTGGGCGCGCACTCACCTGGCGCCGTGGGTGCGGCGCCGCGTCACCGGCCGTTCCAGCGGCGACGCGCTGGCCGCCAAGCGTCCGAAGCTGACGCCGATTCGCACTGAAAGCGCGTGATGATCTTCAAATTCTTCTTCGTACTTGTCATCCTGATGGTGCTGGCGTGGCTGTTCGGCATGGCCGTGCAGAAGAAGCGTCGGTGAGATCCCGGCGAAATCGCCGTCCTGCGACGGCTTCGCGAGCTTTCTACCTAGAGTCGCCTTGATTTCCGTCAGACCCAACCGGCATTATTGACAGCCGTGGGACTTCTGCGAAAACTGCTGGGACGCGGCGACGACCCCGTCGACGACGCTCCAGAAGCGAATCCTGCCTCAACGCCCGCTCCCTCGGACCCGTCGGACGCCCAAAACGACGACCGTGGGACTTCCAGTGTGCTCAACGATGCGGCGCCGCTTCCCGACAGCGCGCCGTCGGAGACAATGCTGACTTCGCCTGAACAGATTCCCACGCCACGTGCCGTGCCCGACGTGGACATGACCCGCCGTACGCGGCGCGAGAGCCAAAGCGGCGCGCTGACGCGCGAAGCGCCTCCGCCCGCGCCGGTCGAGCCCGAACCCGCGCCGCCGCCTGTCGTCGAAGCGGCTCCGGACGACGAAGCCGCCGCGGCCGAAGAGTCCGAGGAGAAGCGCGAGCCCGTCGCGCCGCTGGGCGGCTTCGTCCCGCAGCGGCCCACCCGGGAGCTGCTCGACCTCGATCCGCCGCCGCCCCCCGAGGAGACCGCGAAGCCGGCCCCGGCGGTGAGCCTGCCGCTGGACGTGTCCGGCTCGCCTCGGGCCGCGCTGCGGTCGGCCGGCGTCACCGTGCCCCACATGCAGCAGATCGTCCAGCTCGGCGACGTGCGGCTGTGGGCCTTCGGGGTCCGGGCCGACGAGGCGCTGGGCTGGTGGCTGCAGGTCCGGCAGGCGCACGAGCGGACCGGCTGGCTGCCGGTGCTGCTCGGCGCCGCCGACGACTGGCTCGACAACGGCGAGGGCGTCCTGCACGAAGGCGAGGACGAGCTGGGCCGGATGAAGGAGCTGGACGCCGAGTCGCTGCTGCGGCAGAAGGCCGCCGAGGCCGGGGAGCCGCCGCGCGGCGTCCCGATCCTGAACACCCGCGGCGACTCCGACTTCGCCGTGCCGAAGACCGACGGCCTGCTCGGACTCGTCGAGGCCGACCACGGCTGGCAGATACCCGCGCTGCTGCCGTGGAAGGGCTCGAGCGACTGGGAGCTTTACGGCGCCGAGCACGCCGTGATCCTCAGGCACTGGCACGAACGCCACGAGGTCGAGCTGGTCTCCATGACCTGGGACATCCTCGAGCTTTACGTGCCCAACCCGCCGAGCGCCGACGAGGACGTGCTGAGCGTCGCCGGCGAGGTGAACGCGTACTGCCCCGACCTGCTCGCGGCAGGAGTGCCCACTCTCGACGACCTTGCCGTCCACATGGTCAGGTCGCGCGCCTGGTACTTCAGGTGGACTTAGGGTTGTCGACGCGAGGCTTAGGCGAAGGGCAGCCACTCGGTGTCGTCGAGGTCGTCCAGGTCGGCGGCGAGCAGTCCGGCCTCCGACATCGTCCACAGCGTGTCGCCGACGATCATCGAGCGGCTGATGCTGGTCCAGGCGCCCGCTTCGGCGTCGTGGGAGAGCGTGCCGGTCTCCTCGATCGTGTCGTCTCCGACCGTCAACAGCAGCACGCCGCCGTCGCCTTCGTAGCCGCTGACCGGCAACACCAGCAGCGAGCGGTCCGGCCAGTACAGGAAGGCGTGCGGGTCGTACTCGGCGTTCGACCAGCTGTCGGGCATGTGGTGCTGGTCGAGGCGGGCGGGGTCGGAAGCGTCGCTGACGTCGAACAGCGACACCTGGGCGCCGGTGGTCACGCCCTCTTCCGTCGCCTCTTGGCCGACTCCGACGAGCCGCTCGAAGGAAACCGGGTGCAGATAGGACGAGAAACCGGTGATCTTCAGCTCGCCTTCGACCTTGGGGTTCTTCGGGTCGGAAAGATCCAGCGTGTACAGCGGGTCGGTTTCCCTGAAGGTGACCACGTAGGCGCTGTCGTCGACGTATCTCACCGCGTAGATGCGTTCGTCGGGGCCGAGGCCGTCCACGCTGCCGACCTGCTCGAGATCGTCGTTCACGTCCAGCACGTAGAGCGCGCTCGAGCTGGTCGCGCCGTCTTCGGCTTCCTGCCAGGCGGGCTGCGAAGTGGTGGCCACGCGCAGGTAGCCGTCGCGTTCGGACATCGCGTACTGGTTGAGCAGGAACCCGGGCACCGCGGCCGAGGATTCGAACTGCGGCGGACCGTGGGAGTCGAGGGCGAAGCGGTACAGCTCGGTCTCCTCGCCGGTCGACTCGGCGTCGTCGCCGTCGGCGAACGCGCTGCGGTCGTTGGCGACGTACAGCGAGTCGGCCGAGCCGTAGACGACCCCTCCGTCGGCGGCGACCGTGACCGGCGAGCCGTCGCCGAGTTCGCCGAGCATGTCGAACGACAGCACCGTCAACATGGACGTCCCCGAGTAAACCTCCGGACGCGCCACGGCGGCGCAGGGAATCTGGCCCTCATCGCCGTCGGAGACATAGCGCGGCAGCCAGTCCTCGATCTTGGAGTCCTCAATGGCGTCACGCGCGGCTTCCGCGGGGTCGTCGCCGTCTCGATACTCGGGAACCTCGACGTGCGGCTCCGAACGAACCACCACTCTCGACATGTTCTCGACGGCGCGCGAGTCGACGTGCGCGCCCTCGATGGCGAAGGTGTTGAGCACCTCCGGTTTGCCGGAAACGTCCACGAGCACGATCGTCAGCTCGGAGGGGGCGTAGCCGGATTCGTCCTCCCAGACCTCCGGCGCGTACATCTGCGCCGAGTCCATGATGATCAAAGCCCGGTCCTCGTGCCACAGCATCTCGGCCCAGCCGTAGTAGTCCTCCTCGACGAGGCTCAGGCTTCCGGAGATCTGTGCGGATTCGGCGTCCACGACGTGCAGCGACCCCTGGCTCAGCGCCAGAATCCGCTCCCCGTCGGTCTTCACGACATCCGGCTCGTCGATTCCGGCTTCCTGCACATTGGTCTCGGAGTGCTCGGTCGCGCCCTGTTCGCCCGAGGAGTCCTCGGCGGACGAGCGCTCCTCCTCTTCGCCCTGCGGCGCGTCGGCGCCGTCTTCGCCGGTTTCGAACTGGTCGGTGGCGTCGACGTGCTTCACGGCGTTTTCCCGCAGTTCGGTCAGGGCTTCGTCGCAGGAGTCAAAAGTGGTCAGCGCACCGGACAGGCGCGGGGCTTCGGCGTCGCGTTCGAGCTGGCCGGACGCGTCGCCTGACGCCGCGCAGCCGGCCGCGAGCAGCGTCGCGGCGCACACCGCCGCGGCGGCGCGAGTCGATCGGGGGGTG
>JBOGDN010000360.1:0-4027 GCA_050742995.1 Stackebrandtia sp.
CGAGAACGCCGCTGAGGAGGTACACCGGGAACATCAGGGTGTTCTGCAGCGGTCGGACCGCGCGGACCAGAACGAACCCGGCGGCCGCCACGCCTGCCCACCCGATCACGGCCAACGCGGTGAGCGTCAGCACCACACCGAACACCAGCGGCGATCGGACCGCCAGGGGATAGCCGCACATCGCGGCAGTCGTCCACGATTCGACCAGCGGCACAAAGCTGAACCCGGTCACCAAGGCGATCCGGCCCGCGAAAAAAGCCGGCACGGAAGCCGGACTGGCGACCAACTGCTCGAGCGTTCCGCTCGTGCGCTCCGACTCGACGATCTCGGCGGAGACCAGCAGGACCATCGCCCACAAGGCCATCAGCGCCGGCGCGAGCACGGCGTGGCTGACGAGGTCGGTCCGCCCCGCATGCAACATGATCGCCAGGAACACAGCGGTCGACAGCGGAACGGTGAGCACGATGAGAAGTGCCGACCAGTCCGATCGCATCAGTCGCGCCTGCAATCGAACGCCGAGGATAGCGGCCCTCATGCGCTGACACCCATTCCTCGCGCGCCGAACAGCTGCAGATAGACCTCTTCAACCGTCGGCCGTGACACGCTGAACTCGGTCACGCCCGCGGCCTGCAGCCGGGAGACGACCTCGGCGTCGACTCCCGCGCCCGAAGTGCCGATCCGAACGGCGCCGTCCTGCGCGGCCCGCACGGACGAGACTCCCGACTGGCAAGAGAACCGGCGCAGCAAGTCGGCCGGCACGTTGCGAGCCTGCACCACCATCATCTGACCGGCGGCCCGACCCAGCTCCCGCGGCTGCTCGGTGGCCAGGACTCTCCCGTCGGAAATCAGCGAAATGACATCGCAGAGCTGCTCGGCCTCGGCCATGTTGTGCGTGGTCAACAGCACCGTGCACCCGTCCGCTCGCAGCTGCTCGACCAAAGCCCTGAACTCCTGAGCCGCGACTGGATCCATCCCGTTCGTCGGCTCGTCGAGCACCAACAGCCGAGGCCCGGAGACCAGTGCGCGAGCCAGATGAACCCGTTGCACCATGCCGCGAGACATCCGCTGCACCGGCTGCTCGGCGCGAGAACCGAGCCCGACGCGATCGAGAACCTCGGCCGCGCGCAATCGAGCCGGCCTGCCGCGCAACCCGTGCAGACGAGCCCAGAACACGACGTTCTGCCGCGCGGTCAGCACGCGGTAGAGCCCCCGGTCGCCGCCGAGCACCAGTCCTGTCGACCGCCGAATCTCCTGGGCGTCGCGTACTACGTCACGGCCGAACACCTTCACCACGCCGGCCGTAGGCAGCAGAATGGTGGCGAGGACACGACAGATCGTCGTCTTGCCGGCGCCGTTCGGGCCGAGCAGCCCGCGCACCTCCCCCACGCGGACCGTCATGTCGACGCCGTCAAGGCCCGTCCGCTCGGCGCCGTCGCGACCGACGAACGTACGTCGAAGACCGCGCACCTCGACGGCCGACGGGCGTGTTCCCGCCAGGTCGGCCGGGCGCACGTCGGCACGCGATTCGGCGCTCGAGCGGCCTGCCGCCGACGGCGGTCCCGCAAAAGCCGCGACGCGAAAGTCAGCCTGCATGGGTGGTGTCCTCCTCTCGGTCGACGATGCTGCCCGCGAGGACTTGCCATTTCCTTGTCGTCGGTTCGCCATGTCGCGCGTCAGCCGTTGCGGCAGGGCCGTCTGTCGAGACCTGAGAAGAAGACCGAATATGCGGCCGATCGATCGGGCTCGGCCGCCCAACGCCGCGCAAACGGCGCGCAAACGTCCCCGAGAGACCATGTAGACGCCATGTTCGCCGCGCGTCGAGGGAGAATAACGCCTGTGAGTTCCCGAACCGCTGTCCCGAATATGGAGATACGGGTGTTGGGGCCCGTGCGCGTAGTCGCGGACGAAAACGAAGGCGACAGGCTTCGCGGGGCTGCCGTGCGGAGGCGGGAGCGGCTGCTGCTGGGGCTGCTGGCTCTGGAAGTCGGTCGGCCGGTCGGGGTCGAACGGCTGACGTCCCGGCTGTGGGACGGCGAACCGCCACAGTCCCCGAAGCAGCCCCTGCAAGTGGCGGTTTCGCGCCTGCGCAGCGTCTTGACCGCGGGCGGGATGGACGTCGAGCGGCGCGGCGACAGCTATCTGCTCGCCGCCGAACCCGAACGGGTAGACGCGCACCGTTTCCTCGCCGAGGTCGCCGCCGCCCGGACCGAATCGCAGCCGCGACGGCGCGGCGACCTGCTGCGCGCCGCGCTCGACCGGTGGCAGGGGCCGTTGCTGGCGGACGCGGCCGACGACCTGCTGCGGTCCCGGCTGGGCGGGCGGCTCATGGAGGCCCGGCAGGCAGCCGTGGAATCACGGGTGGAAGCCGACTTGGAGGCCGGCGGCACGGACGCCCTGCTGCCGGAGCTGGCGGCGCTGACCGAGACTCACCCGTTCCGGGAACGACTGGTCGTCGCGCGGATGCGTGCGCTGCACTGCGTAGGCCGCACGGTCGAGGCGCTCGACGTCTACCAGACATACCGCACACGACTGCGCGACGAGCTGGGACTGGACCCGGGGAGGGAGGTCGCGGCGGCACACCGGGCAGTCCTCAACCGCGCGCCCGCGGCGGCGATTCGGACGTCCTCGGGGCCGGCGCCCCGGCAGCTGCCCGCCGACGTCGGGGGCTTCACAGGTCGCGAAGCGGAGCTGGCCGCGCTGAACGGACTCCTAGACGACTCTGGGCGCCGCGGAGCGGCGACGATATCCGCGATCACGGGCGCCGCCGGCGTCGGAAAGACCACCCTGGCGGTCCACTGGGGTCACCGGGCGTCGGCGTGGTTCCCGGACGGGCAGCTGTACGTCAACCTGCGCGGCTTCGACCC
Organism: Stackebrandtia sp.; assembly: GCA_050742995.1. Taxonomy (GTDB): domain Bacteria; phylum Actinomycetota; class Actinomycetes; order Mycobacteriales; family Micromonosporaceae; genus Stackebrandtia. The sequence goes on from JBOGDN010000360.1 coordinate 2,865, forward strand.
CGGCCGTGCGACAGACCCCGCCGACGCGATTCGCGGCTTCCTGAGCGCGTTCGGCGTCTCCAAGGAGCGCATACCCGACGACCTGGACGCCCAAGCCGCGCTCTACCGCAGCCTGCTGGCCGAGCGTCGCGTCCTGATCGTGCTCGACAACGCCCGCGACGCCGCGCAGACGCGTCCACTGCTGCCGGGAGGCCGCGGGAACCTGGTGGTGGTCACCAGTCGAAACCGGCTCACCGGACTCGTGACCGCTCGGGCCGCGCACCCGATCCGACTGGACGTTCTCGCCGGGGACGAGGCACGTCGCCTGCTGCGGCGGCGAATCGGCGAGGCTCGGGTCGACCGGGAACCCGCCGCGGCGGACGAGATCGTCGCCCGCTGCGCCCGGCTTCCGCTTCCGCTGGCGGTCGCCGCGGCCTGGGCCGCCGAACACCCCGAATCGCCGTTGTCGGAGCTGGCGGACGGACTGCGCGCGGGGCTCGACGCCTTCGAGGCCGAAGACGAGGCCACCAGCGTCCGCGCGGCGTTCTCGTGGTCGTACCGGACCCTGGACGCCGAGAGCGCTCGGGTGTTCCGGCTGCTGGGTCTCCATCCGGGATCGGAATTGACGGTCGAGGCGACGGCGTCGCTGACCGCGCTGCCGCCGGAGCGGACTCGGGAGTGCTTGGACGGTCTGGCGGCCGCGCACCTGGCGACCGAACGGTCTCCCGGCCGGTATGCGCAGCACGACCTGCTGCGCGAATACGCGCGGGAGCTCGCCGATCGGCACGGCGACGACGCGGACAGTCGCGCGGCGCTATGCCGGATCTTCGACCACTACCTGCATTCCGCGTACGCCGCCGAGCAGCGGTTCAACCAGGCTCGCGAGCTGTTCTCGCTGCCGCCGCCGGCCGAGAACACGGTGGTGCTTCGCCCGGCCGATCACCGGGAGGCCCTGGCGTTCTTCGCCCGCGAACACGTCAACCTTCGGTCCGTAGTCGACGGGGCGGCTGCGACCGGATTCGCCGACCACGCCTGGCGACTGGCCTGCGTCCTGTGCACCTTCCTCAACAACCAGGCGCTCCACCGGGAATGGGAATCCGTCATGAACACGGCGTTGACCGCGGCGCTGCGACTCGAGGCTCCGGAGGCGGAAGCGCGAGTGCGATTGGACTTCTCCATGATGC
>JBOGDN010000361.1:0-1697 GCA_050742995.1 Stackebrandtia sp.
GCGCGGCGCCGTCCGCTGCAGCACCTGACGGGGTCGGCGGGATTTTGGCGTTTCGACCTGGCGGTGGGGCCGGGAGTTTTCATTCCGCGCCCCGAGACCGAGCTGCTCGCGGAGTGGGCGCTGCGGAGTCTTCAAGGCGTGGAGCGCCCCACGGCGGTCGACCTGTGCGCCGGGTCGGGGGCGATAGCCAAGGCGATCCTCTGCGACCGTCCCGACGCGACGGTGTACGCGGTGGAGGCGGACGACGCGGCCGCGGCGTGGCTGCGGCGCAATCTCGCCGACACCTCGGCGGCCGTGGTGCGCGGCGACGCCGTCGCCGGCGAGACCCTCGCGGAGCTCGACGGGACGTGCGACGCGGTGCTGTCCAATCCGCCCTATGTCCCCACGCATGTCGTGACCGGGCCGGAGGTGGCCGCCGACCCGCCGAGCGCGGTGTACGCCGGGGCCGACGGCCTCGACGTGATCCGGCCGCTGGCGCCGCGCTGCGCGGCGCTGCTGCGGCCCGGAGGGGTGGTCGCGATCGAGCACGACGAGACGCATGGGCAGGCGGTCGTCGCGCTGTTGCGGAGCGCCGGCTTGGTCGACGTGGCAGATCACCGCGACCTGGCCGGCCGCCCCAGGTTCGCCACAGCCCGCCGCCCCGGGTGACCAACCCTGCCCGGGGGCCTCCAACCTCCTCCCCAATGGCTTCAGCCTATAAATCTGGAAGCGCTCCCGGCAAATCGTCCCGTCCGCCCTGTGGATAACCCTCGCAATGTGGAAAACCCACATCGGCCGCCGAGCGGCCGGACGCGTTCGCCCGCGCGAAGCCGGATAGTCTTTTCGCTCGTGAGGCTCTACGACTGCCGCAAGGTTCGAGATCGCGACGCGGGCGTGAAGGCCGCCGTTTCGGCGGTGCGCGCCGGCGATCTCGTGGTGCTGCCGACCGACACCGTCTACGGGCTGGGCGCCGACGCGTTCAAGCCTAAGGCGGTGGAGAAGCTGCTGCGCGCCAAGGAACGCGGGCGGGACATGGCCTCGCCGGTGCTTGTGGGCTCCCGCAAGGGTCTCGACGGCCTGACCGTTTCGGTGCCGGCGAAAATCAGGGACTTGACGGCGGCGTTTTGGCCCGGACCGCTGACGATCGTCATCAACTACTCGCCGACCCTGACGTGGGACCTGGGCGACACCGACGGCACGGTCGCGGTGCGCATGCCGTTGCACCCGGTGGCGCTTGAGGTGCTCGCCGAGACCGGCCCGATGGCGGTGTCGTCGGCCAACAAGAGCGGCCGGCCTCCCGCGGCCACGGCGGCCGACGCCAAGGACCAGCTCGGCAGGTCCGTGCGCACCTATCTGGAGGCCGGGGAGTCGACGGACTCGGCGCCGAGCACCATCGTCGACTGCACCGAAGACGCGCCCGTGGTGCTGCGCGCCGGCGCGCTGTCCCTGGAGCGGATCCGCCAGGTGGCGCCCGACACGCTCGGCGTCGACGAAGTCGAGGAGTAGCGATGCCGCCGTTCGCGGTGCTGCACGTGTGCATGGGAAACATTTGCCGCTCGCCGATGGCCGAGCGCCTGCTGGCGTTGCGGGTGGCCGAGCGCGTCGACCCCTCGGCGACGGAGGGAACCGCCGCCGACGACGTCGTGTTCAGCCACTCCTGCGGCGTCGGCAGCTGGCATGTCGGCGAGAAGATGAACTCGCCGGCCGCGCGCGAACTG
>JBOGDN010000362.1:0-5177 GCA_050742995.1 Stackebrandtia sp.
GGGATCGTCCGGGCCGGCAGGGCGCCGGCACACAGCTTCGGAGCGCATATGACACAGACAGAACCTCCCAAAGTAGACATCACGGCCAAGCGCGGCAACGGCGCCGGAACCGACGTCGGCTTCCGCGCCCTCGCCTTCGTTTCCGGCGGACTGGTGCTGGCGATCCTCGGCTTGATCGCGGTCACGACCGTCACCGAGGCGCTCCCGGCTTTCCGCGAAGCCGGGGCGTCCTTTGTCACCAGCTCTCGGTGGGCGCCCAACAACCCCGACAACCCCGTCTTCGGAACGTTCTCGTTCGTCTACGGCACCCTGGTGACGTCGTTCATCGCCCTGCTCGTCGCGGTGCCGGTCTCCATCGGCATCGCCCTTTTCCTCACCGAGCTGGCGCCGCGCCGGATCCGCACGGCGGCCATCACCGTCATCGACCTGCTGGCGGCAATACCGTCGGTGGTCTTCGGCCTCGTCGGCGCCCTTGTCGTGGCGCCGTTCCTGGTGCCGATGTACGCCTGGCTGCACGAGACCTTCGGCTCCTGGCCGGTCCTGGGTTCGGTGTTCGGACCTCCCTCCGCCACCGGATACGCCTTCCTCACCGCGGGCATGATCCTGGCGTTCATGGTGATTCCGATCATCACCTCGATCAGCCGCGAGGTCTTCGACACCGTCCCCCTGGCCGACAAACAGGCCGCCTACGCCCTTGGCGCCACCCGCTGGGAGATGATCAAGGGCGCGGTCTTCCCGCACAGCTTCGGCGGCCTGGTCGGCGCCACCATGCTCGGACTGGGACGCGCCATGGGCGAGACCATCGCCGTCGCGCTGGTCATCGGCTCGGCCACGCAGGTCGGCGCGAACATGCTCGCGCCCGGCAACACCATGGCGGCCGTCATCGTCCAGCAGTGGGGCGAAGCGGGCACGCTCACCAAGTCGGCGCTGATCGGAATCGGCGTCGTCCTGTTCGTCATGACCATCGTCGTCAACTACACCGCTCGCACGATCGTCCGCCGCGCCGAGGTGCGCATGAGGGGAGCGCACGCATGACCGCCGTCGCCGCCGCACCGCGAAAAGACGCCCCCGCGCCGGACCTGGGACGCGGCACGCTGAGCAAGGGGCGGCGGGTGCGCAACGCCGCGGCCACCGTCGCCATCGTCTCCGCGCTGTTCGTCGCCGCGCTGCCGCTCGGCGTCGTCGTCTACCAGGTGGCGTCCAAGGGCATGGGGGTCATGAGCCTGGAGTTCCTGACCGCCGACATCCCCCGCAACTACCGCCGCGAAGGCCCCGGCATGGGGCCGGCCATCGCCGGCACCTTCCTGACGACCGGCGTGGCCGCGCTGATGGCGATCCCGCTGGGCGTGTTGGGGGCCATCTATCTCAACGAGTACGGAAAGAAGTCGGCGTTCGCGAACTTCATCCGCACCATGGCCGACGTGATGACGGGCGTGCCGTCCATCATGATGGGCCTTTTCGTCTACGTGATCTGGGTGCTGGCCACCGGCGAGCTCAACGCGTTCGGCGGCGCGCTGGCGCTGTCGTGCTTGATGCTGCCGATCGTCATCCGCTCCAGCGAGGAGATGCTGCGGCTTGTCCCCGACGAGCTGCGGCAGGCAAGCGCCGCGCTTGGCGCGCGCAAGTGGAAGACCATCGTCACCGTGGTGCTTCCCTCGGCCGTTTCGGGCATCACCAGCGGCTCGCTGCTGGCCATCGCCCGCGCCGCCGGGGAGACCGCTCCGCTCATCGTGACCATCGGCATCACGGCGAACATGAACTGGGACGCGTTCAACGGCGGCAACACCGCCCTGTCCGCCCAGATCTTCCGCAACGCCGCGCAGCCGTTCGCCGCCTCCGTCGACCGCGCCTGGGGCGCGGCGCTGACGCTGATCGCGATCGTCTTGGTTTTCACCGTCGTATCGCGCCTGATCACCAGCCGCTTCGCGATCAAGGAACACTGACCATGACCGAACGACACTCCCCCGCGTCCTCAGACCCCGCTGAAAGCCCAGAGGTGAATCCGATGACCAGCACCGAAAACGCCGCAGGCGTGCAATTCGCCAAGCCGACCGCAGGCCTGGGGTCGGGTGCGTCTTCCGCGAATTCGCAGGCCGGCGCTCCGGTCATGAAACTCGAGGACGTCAGCGTCTTCTACGGCGACGTCGAGGCCGTGCGGGACGTGGCCATTCCGATCCGGCACAAGCAGATCACCGCGATGATCGGGCCGTCCGGATGCGGAAAGTCCACCGTGCTGCGCGCGCTCAACCGCATGAACGACCTGATCCCGGGCGCCCGCGTCACCGGCTCCATCACCTACCACGGCAAGGACATCTACGCCTCGGACGTGGACCCGATCCAGGTGCGGCGCCACATCGGGATGGTGTTCCAGAAGCCGAACCCGTTCCCAAAGTCGATCTACGACAACGTGGCGTACGGGCCGCGGCTCAACGGCGTCAAGAAGCGCGGCGAGCTTGACGAAATCGTCGAGACCGCGTTGACCGGCGCGGCCCTGTGGGACGAGGTGAAGGACAAGCTGAAGACCTCCGGGCTGGCGCTGTCGGGCGGACAGCAGCAGCGGCTGTGCATCGCCCGCACCATCGCGGTGCAGCCCGAGGTGATCCTCATGGACGAGCCGTGTTCGGCGCTCGACCCCATCGCCACCAGCAAGGTCGAGGACCTGATGTACCGCCTCGCCGAGGAGTACACCATCGTCATCGTCACCCACAACATGCAGCAGGCGGCGCGGGTCAGCCACTACACCTCGTTCTTCAGCGCCGAGGTGGACGACGCGGGCGTGCGTCACGGCCGCCTCGTGGAGTTCGACGACACCCAGAAGATCTTCACCAACCCCTCGGAGCAGCGCACCGAGGACTACATCACCGGACGTTTCGGGTAACGGCACCGCGGGCTTCGGCAGACTCGGCGCGCCGCTTCGCGAGGCGGCGCGCTCGTCTTTTCGGTTAAGTCCACTGTGGGTTTTCCACAAAGCGGCGGTTATTCACAGGCGGGGTCGTCGAGGCTGGTCGATGCCTGTTTTGGGGATATAGGCTGACGCCATTGGGGAGGAGGTTGGAGGCCCCCAGGGCAGGCCTCCGGAGCGGTTCAGCCTGTTCGAGGGGAGGCGCGGCGTGAGGCTAGCGGGGGCGTATCAAGCCGGTGACGCCGGGGATCACGGCCGGCAGCGGGGTGGAACGTTCGTTGCGGTCGTATTCGTCCCACGTGCCGGCGACGGCGCGGTACCGCTCTTCGTACATCGGCCGCCCGTCGGGGGCCACCGGAGGCGGGCCCTGCGGGCCGGCGACCAGGCCGAGACGGGCGCGAGCGACGCCGATGTAGCGCAGCCCTTCGGTCGCCGTCCGTCTCACCTGGTGAAACTCGGCGATGTCGACGGCTTCGGCGAGCTGGCCCGCGGCGGCGGCGTAGCGGTCGGAGGCGTCCTTGAGCGCTCGCGCGGCCACGTCGTCGTCGCGTCCGGAAAGCAGCGCCAGCTGTCTGCCGAGCATGTCGTACCAGCGTCTGGCGTCGGACTGCGCGTCAGATCGCGCTTCGGCTCGCTTCTGTCGGCGCACCCACACGCCCATGGCGGTTCCGGCGCACGCCACCAGTCCCATGACGACGATCAGCGACCACACTCCGAAAGTCAACGCCCATTCCAAATCGACAAACATTCCACACCTCCACCGCCTCGCGCGCCCTTATGCACCGGGGTCTTCTATCCTGCCAGCTTTTGATCTTCCCCGCTTGCCTTCACTGTGGTCAGACGACCGCGATGGGAGGAAATTTGTCCAGCACACGGACTCGGAACCGCCCGCAACAAAGGCCACAATGGCCACTTTGGCGTCGTTTCGGACCTGAGATGGACGTCATTTTATATGCGTTAATGCGCATGTTAGCATTTGATGCGGACGCTTCCGCGAAAGGAGGAACATGGGACTCGGACACGACCACGGGGCGACGAGCCTCGGCGAGGCGCACCGCGCCCGGCTGTGGATCGCGCTGGCGATCGCCGCGGCGATCATGGCCGCCGAGATCGTCGGGGGCCTCCTGACCAACTCGCTGGCGCTGCTGTCGGACGCGGCGCACATGGGAACCGACGCGCTCGGCATCGCCATGGCCCTGGCGGCGATCACCGCGGTGCGCCGCGCGGCCGCCCACCCACGCAGGACCTTCGGGATGTACCGGCTCGAGGTTCTGGCCGCGCTCGCCAACGCGGCGCTGCTGCTCGGCGTGGCCGCGTGGGTGCTCAGCGAGGCCGTCGGGCGGTTCGCGGAGCCGCCGGACGTCAAGTCGCTGCCGATGCTGATCACGGCCGCGATCGGCCTGGTCGCCAACGCCGTCTCGCTGTCGATGCTGCGCGCGGGCGCCAAGGAGAGCATCAACGTGCGCGGCGCGTACTACGAGGTCCTCGGCGACCTGCTCAGCTCGGTCGGGGTCATCGCCGCCGCCGCGATCATCATGACAACGGGCTGGTGGTACGCCGACCCGATCATCGCCGTGGCGGTTTCGCTTTTCATCCTGCCGCGCGCCCTGCGGCTCGGCCGCGACGCGCTGCGCATCATCCTGCAGACGGCGCCGCCGCACATCGACGTCGTGGCGGTCTCGGAGTCCCTGAAGAGCGTCACCGGGGTCCGAGACGCCCACGACCTGCATGTCTGGACGTTGACCTCGGGGATGGACGTCGCATCGGCGCACCTGGCTCTTGAGCCGGGGCACGAGCTCGCCGACGTGCTGGCCGAGGCCCGCGCGAGGCTGGAACGCGACTACGGAATCAGCCACGCCACCTTGCAGATCGAGCCGGCCGACGCCGAGGAGGTCTGCGCGACTCCGTCCTGGTGACGCCGGGAGAAAACAACCTTCGGCCAACTGATCAGAGTCGCACAACATGTCCGTCGGGCGCTGTCATAAATACGACACTGTGGCAATCACTACCTCTTACGGCCTCTTAACCGTTACCGTGAGAGGACGGCGCATGCATTATGCGTCCGCATGAACGGGCGGTCGGCGCGTCGCGCTGCCGCCACCGCATCGAAATTAGGTGGGAACAATGCTTAGGAATCCATGGAGGAAGAGCAGCCGTTCGGGACATAACGGCGCCTGCGTGGAAGCACGACTGTGCGCCTTCGGCGTCGAGGTCCGCGACTCCAAAGACCCCGCTGGCCCGACGCTGCAGGCGCACTCCGGCGAATGGGCCGATC
>JBOGDN010000363.1:0-2019 GCA_050742995.1 Stackebrandtia sp.
CACGTTCCACAAGCGCCACGGGGATCACGCCCCCCGCGCCGGACGCCCCCGGCGACGACACGACCGGCATGGTCAGCCTGCCCGGCGGCGCCTTCCGAATGGGCGGCGCGGACCCCGACGCCAACCCCGGCGACGGCGAGGGCCCGGTGCGCGAGGTGACCGTCGGCGCCTTCGACGTCGACGCGTACTGCGTGTCCAACGCGCGCTTCGCCGCGTTCGTCCACGCCACCGGCTACCACACCGAGGCCGAGCGGTTCGAGTGGTCCTATGTGTTCGCCAAGTTCCTGCCGGGCGAGCTGCGGCGCGACTCGCCGCGCCCACAGCACGCGCCGTGGTGGTGCGGCGTGAACGGCGCGACCTGGCGCGCTCCCGAAGGCCCCGGCAGCGACCTCGCCGACCGCTGGAACCACCCCGTGACGCACGTGTCGTGGAACGACGCCGTCGCGTTCTGCCGGTGGGCCGGCGCCCGCCTGCCCACCGAGGCCGAATGGGAGTACGCCGCCCGCGGCGGGCTGGACCAGCGCCGCTACCCGTGGGGTGACGAGCTCGTTGTCGACGGACAGCACCGCTGCAACATCTGGCAGGGGCGCTTTCCCGTCCGCGACGACGCCGAGGACGGCTATTCCGGGACCGCGCCGGTCGACGCGTTCGATCCCAACGGGTTCGGCCTGTACAACGTCTCCGGCAACGTGTGGGAGTGGTGCGCCGACTGGTGGAGCGCGACCTTCCACCAGACCGGCCCGCGCGTCGATCCGACCGGACCGCCGCAGGGCTCGGCGCGCGTCACGCGCGGCGGCTCGTACCTGTGCCACGACTCCTACTGCAACCGCTACCGCGTGGCGGCGCGCACCAGCAACAGCCCGGACTCCTCGACGGGCAACACCGGCTTCCGCTGCGTCCGCTCGAAGTCCTGATCAGACGGCGTCTCGCTTGGCGAACAACGTGGACGCTCCGGCGACGAGCGCGGCGGTCACGGCAAGCAGCACGGCGCCGCCCGCCCAGTCGCTGATGTAGAGGTTGAAGCCGACGTAGTCGCTGTAATAGCCGTAGTCCTCATAGGCGTAGCTGGACAGACCGTTGCTCGTGACGTAGATTCCGTCGTTCATCCAGGCGACCATGTATGTCGACAGGAGCGCGATGTCGATGGCGACGTCGACGGAGTCCAGCAGCAGTCGCGCCCCGAACTCGAAGAGCGCCGCGTAGGCGATGACCGCGCCGATCGCCGCGACGGTGCGTCGCCCGATCATGGCAAGGCCCATGCCGAACGCCACCGCGACGACCACGATCGCCAACAGTCGCAGCACCATTTCGGTTTGGTCGCCCCACCAGGCGCCGTCCAAAGTGCCGACTTCGCCGCGGACGGCGGAGATGAGCAGCAACGCGCCCATGTGGACGACGCTGTAGAGCATCGCCACCCCGAGCACGCAGGTGAGCGCGGCGCCGAACTTGGAGAAGAACACCGGCTGCCTGCGCGGCTGCCACAGCAGGAGATTCGTCATGCCGCCGGAGGTCCATTCGGCACCGACGAACGAGCTGGCCATCAACAGCCCGCACAGCGCGAAGATGACGCCGAGAAAGATGATCTGGTCCTCGGCCTCGTCTTCGAAGACGAGGACTCCCTGCATGTAGTCGGAGACGTTGATTTGCGACGGATCGAATTCGCCTTCGCAGTCCTGGGGGAACTCCTCGGGGTACTCGATGTAGTAGCGTTCCGCGCGCTCGGCGTCGCTCATCCGGGAGACCTCGGCCTGGAACGCGGCGGGGTCGTCGTGGTACAGCTGGCACAACGCGCGGTCCTCGGCGATCTGGTCTCGCGCCAGCTCGGCCTGAGCGTGGGCGTCTGCCAGCTCCGTGTCGGAGGGGGTGTGCGTGCTGGCCACCAGAACGGCCAGGACCGCGACCAGGAACGCGATGCCGACGCCGGCGAGCACGATGTTCGCGCGGCGGGAGAGGAAGCGACGCAGTTCAATTCCGTAGAGCCTCATCGCGAGTCCTCCTCGTCGTCGGCGGGGACAGCCT
>JBOGDN010000364.1:0-8743 GCA_050742995.1 Stackebrandtia sp.
GCGTTGCGCAGCCGGTCGTTGCTCGGGCGTCCGTACTCCAGCACCTCGGCGGAGACCTGGAAGGCGCGCTCGACGACCTCGCTGGTGTGCCGATTGCCGGAGACGATGTAGTCCCACTGGTCGGCCAGCCGCAGCAGCCGGTCCACGTCGGAGCGGCTGCCGCCGTTGAGGCGCACCCGGTCGACCCCGGCGGCCGTCAACGGCGTGCCCGGCAGGGCGCGCAGCCACGTCTGCTCGGGGCGCTTGTCGAAGAAGTCTCCGAAGTCGACGTCGCTGACCAGGTACTTCGCCTGGGCCAGCGCGCGGTAGAAGGCGGCGGTTCCGGGGCGGACGCGCGGATAGGCGGGGTTCGGCTCGTTCGAAAGCCACAGCCGCTCGTGATCGGGGAGCAGCCGCGCGACGGCGGCGTCGATCGCCGCGGGGTCCCCGCCGGGTCCGCCGCAGCCCTCGCTGGCGAAGACGACGAGGCGGTCGTCGACGGGACGCCGTCGCTGCAGCCGGTAATAGAGCCCGCCGAGGCCGGCCATCCCGCCCGCGCCGGTGATCCTGCGCCGCAGCCGCGTCGCCGCGGCCGAAAGCGCCGCCTTCGGGTTGGCGCTGAAGTCCCGTCCAAACGGATGCCCGAAGCGCAGCCGGTTGTAGGTGCGGTGCACCCGTCGCAGCAGCCGGTATCCGGCGTACCAGCGGCGCTTCAGCATGGACCGCTTCAAGCCCTCGCCGCCGCGGGGCGGTCGGTACGCCGGGCCGGGGTGGCGGCGGCGGTACTCGTCGACGACGCGGTCGAAGAAGCGTCTGCGCTGTCCGTCGGGAACGCGCTCGTCGTTGCCGATGACCTGCATGTAGTGCCAGATCATCCGGTCGTACAGCGCCAGGGTCACCGACTCGTCGGCGTCGTCGGAGACGTGGTCCCAGACGCGGTCCCACTGGGTGAAGATCTCGAAGTGGCGGTCGTCGCGGGTGCGGGTGATGGAGCCGGAACGGCGCTGGCGCCACTGGTAGCAGACGCGGTCGAGCAGCGCCATGCGCTTGGCGGCCAGGATCACCGGGTACGTCCACGGCATGTCCATGTACCAGCCGTAGTGGAAGCGCAGTCCCATCTGGACGAGCAGGTCGCGGCGGACCAGCTTGTTCCAGATGGTGTGGGTGTAGCGGGCGACGGCCGGCCATGCGGCGAAGTCGAAGATCTCCGGCGGCCTGGACTCGGCGAGCAGCCCCGGCAGATCGCTTGGCGCGGCGTTGCCGATCTCGTCCACGCGCTGATGGTCGAAGAAGAGCACGTCGGGACGGTCAAAGGCCTCAAGCGCTTCGACGAGCGCCTCGACGGACCCCGGCGTGACGATGTCGTCGGCGTCGATGAACCACAGATAGTCGCCGTCAGCCTGGTCAAACCCCAGGTTGCGGGCCTCTCCGCTGCCCAGATTGCGCGGCGCGCGCACGATCCGCAGCCGAGGCTCGGTCGCGGCGTACTCCTCCAGGATCGCCAAAGAGTTGTCCGGGGAGCAGTCGTCGACAGCGATCACCTCAAGGTGCGGGTAAGGCGACGCGAAAATCGAATCAAGACATTCGCGTACAAACCCCTGCACCTTGTATACGGGGATGATGACGCTGATGCGCAACATGTGGCGAGGATATCTGGGAATGGTTAACGGCAATCGACTTTGACCTTGCTGTTCAGAATTGTTTAACGGCAGATGAATTCGCTGGCGAGGGTCTGTACCTGGGCATATGTTCCATGGATTTGGGACGCACAGACGTCTCTCGGGGTTCCCTCAGGGACACTCAATGGCCATTTGCGTCAGAGATGAACTTTTGCTGAACAATGCCGGGCGAGGCGACCTCAGGCTTCCAACGCGTCAAGCACCGCGGGTTCTGCCATCGGCGCCAGCGATCGCATGTACGTGGCGCTGATGTGGTGCCTGTCGTAGTAGACCAGGATGTTGCCGATGATCGGCGGGCATCTCGACTCGTCGCAGAAATAGTCCGACATGTCGAGGAAGCTCAGGTTGGGCGCCGTCCCTTCGTGAGCCTCGGTCGGGCTGGTCTCCTTCAGCGCGTCCGCCCGCGACTGCCCGCAGCTTTCGACGTCGGGAAGCTTCATCTCCACGCATTCCTTGACGTCGAATTCCGACCACGGGTTGTCGCGCACCGCGAGGACGTCGATCCCGGCGTCGGTCATGCGCTGGAACTGCTCCAGATACCCCTCGGGAACTTCCTCCTCCTCGCCGTGCCCGCGCGTGGCGAGGGTGAAGATGAGGTCCGGTTTCAGCTCGAGCAGCTCGTCGACCATCGCGTCGTTCCACTTGGCACACGACGGAGGGTCGGTCATGGAGAGATTCTGGGCGTTCGTCGTGAAAATGCAGGCGCTCTTGGTGTACGACACCAGCGCCCAGTCGTGCTCCTCGGCAAGCAGCTCCAACGCGGGGAACCACTGCGCCGAATGCGAACCGCCCACCAGCGCCACGACCTTTTCGGGCGAGTCGGAGCCGTAGACGCACTTGATCGGCTCGGGATCCTCGATCGTCTGGTGACAGCCGTCGTCGTAGAGCTTGCTGATGTCGCGGTCGGCGGACGGGTCGGGCTTTATCGGCACGTCCGCGGCGCCGGCGTACTCGAATCCGTCCACCATGGCCGCCGCGCCCGGATAGTCGGGATCGGCGACGTCGACCTGGGCCGTCTCCTTGGCCGCCTGCTCGTTTTCGGCCGTGAGCGCGGCGTGCCCGCCGATCGACACCGCGAGCACCGGAACCAGCAGCGCCGCCCCGAAGGCATAGGCGCGCGACGGCCTGAGCTTGCCGAGCGCCGAGAACCGTATCGGACGCTCCACGAGCCGCTGGGTCGCCGCGGCGAGCGCAAGCGAGGCGGCGAGGACGTAAATGCCGCCGCGCCACGTCGCCGCGTCGTGCTCGGCCACGATCAGGTAGAACATCAGCACCGGCCAGTGCCACAAATACAGGCTGTACGAGATCGACCCCAGGTATCGCAGCGGCGGGCTCCCCAGCAGCCGCCCGGCCGAGAGCTTGAAGCCGCCGTCCCCGCCAAGCAGCACAAGCACGGCCGCGACCGTCGGCCACAGTGCGGCGTATCCGGGGAAGACGGACGACACCTGAAGCAGCATTCCGCAGGTCGCCACGCCGGCCAGGCCGATCCAGCCCAGCGCCCATCTCGCCGCCCGCGGCAGGCTGATCAGCGGCAGCGCCAGCGCCAGCATTCCCCCAAGCGCGAACTCCCAGCCGCGCGCGAAGGTGTTGAAGTACGTGAACGGCTGGTTGACGGCGGTGGCGACGATCGAGTAGCAAAGGGACGCGGCGAACACCAGCGCGAACGCGGCGAACAACGCGCGACGATAACGCCGCCGGTACAGCGCGCCGGCCGCGACGACGAGCGCGATCAGGATCGGCCACAGCACATAGAACTGCCCCTGCACCGAGATGGCCCAGAAGTGCTGTACCGGGCTTGAGGAGTTGTCGCGCTGCAGATAGTCGACGGAGGCGAAGGCCAGCTGCCAGTTCTCGACGTACAGCGCCGAGGCGGCGACTTCCACGGCCGTCTGCGGCCAGCGCGAACGCGGCAGCCACAGCACCGAGGCGACGATGACGCCCGCCAGGACGAAAAGCGCCGCCGGCAGCAGCCGCTTGACCAGGCGCGCGCCGTAGGCCGCGACGCCGAGGCGGCCGCGCCGCAGCACCGAGTTGACAAGTGTGGTCGTGATCAGGAAACCCGAGACGACAAAGAAGACGTCGACGCCGCCAGACACCCTGCCCAGGTATACGTGGAACACGGCGACCAGGATCGCGGCGACGGCGCGCAGTCCTTCGATCTCGGGACGAAAAGTCTTGGGAGTTTCTTGTGCCGGTGCGGTCATCTGTGCAACGCGAGAGTCTTCTTAGAGGTCATGGGTATCGCAGGCAGCCTACGCGACGAAGATAAACGGGCGCCTGGGGCATTGTGCGCAGTGCTCAAGCTTTGCGCAAAATCAGCGTTTCCTTGTCGTGCTGTTTGAACACCTGCTGTTTCAGCGTCGGGTATGTCTCGATCCAGCGGGCGGCGGCGGCGCGTTCGTCGGGCCGGATGTGGTCGTCGAGGACGACGACGGCGTCGTCGCCGAGCCGGTCGTACAGCAGCGGCAGCGCCGGATAGCGCGCCTGGTCACGGGTGGCTCGCGGCGGGCCGTCGATGACGAGCATGTCGAAGGGGCCGTCCGGGACCTCGGCGAGCTCGTACCAAAGCCAGATCTCGTCGTCCAGCTCGAGCTTTGTCAGCGGCGCGTGCCGCACCTCGGCCCACTGCTGCAGCTCGTGCTGCTCCAGCATGCGGCGCGTCTGCGCGGCGAAGTCGGCGTCGTGGTCGAGAGACGTGATCTTGCCGCCGCCGAGCTCGCGCAGCGCATACGCCATGACAAGGGTGCTCACCCCGCTGCCGCATTCGACGATCCGCGAGCGGCCCTCGTCGCGCACGGTGTCGTACAGGCAGCGCAGCAGATCGGCCGAAGCCGCCCAGCCGCCGGTGGCCGGCAGCGCGCTCTTCGGGCGCAGGTCGTAGTACAGCCCGATCAGGTAGTCGGTCTGCGCGAAGCGGCGGCTCGCCTCGGCGCGCACGCCGTCGAGTTCTTCGCGCAGCTCGTCGAGGCGGCGGCGGTTTTCGAAGCCGCGCTTGTTGACGCTGAGGCGGACGGCTTCGACCTGGCCGCGAAGCCGCCGGTCGGCGTCCTTCTCGGCGGCCTCCTGGCGACGCGCCACGGCCGCTATCGCCCCCAGCAGCAGGACCTGGGACCCGGCGACCGCCGCAAGCAGGCCGGTGTCGCCGGCGAGGACGAACAGCAGCGTCGCCGCGACGGCGAATCCCGCCGTAACGGGCAGCAGCACCTTCGTCCTCAGAAAACGCCGGGTCACGGTGTGGGCCTTTCTATCGAATTCGGTCCGAAAGTTTCGACAAGCGCCGAGCCGCTTGCGACAACGCGGCGGTATCTTCGTATCTGCGCATCCGCGTATTGACGGTGAATCTATGGTGACGGGTCGAAGATTCGCAACGCCGACCGGCCTTCGGGCTGGGAGAATTCACTTTGAATTCACCGCGTCAAGGATGTCCGGCTCCGATCGCTTCGGAGAGAATTGCTCGTCTTCCTCGCCCCTTGGGCGTGAACGCGAACTGGAAAGGTAACTCAAGTGGTGAACGTCTCCGCGGACCTTGTCGTCGTCGGTCAAGGATATGTCGGCCTGCCGCTGGCGGAAGAGGCATTGAAGGCGGGACTGAAGGTCGTCGGACTTGACGTGAACCAGGAAGTCGTCGCGGCGCTGAACGCCGGGAAGTCGCACATCGACGACATCTCCGACGCTCAGCTCGCCGCGATGATCGACGCCGGTTTTGAGGCCACTGTCGACGCGCGGGTGCACGAGGGCGCGGGCGCCATCGTGATCTGCGTGCCGACGCCGCTTTCGGAAGCGGGGGGCCCGGATCTGGGCGCGGTGACGTCGGCGGCCCGCACGGTCGCCAAGCACCTGCGCGCGGGAACGCTCGTGGTGCTTGAGTCGACGACGTACCCCGGCACCACCGAGGAAGTGGTGCGCCCGATTCTGGAGGAGTCCGGGCTGGTCGCCGGCAAGGACTTCCACTTGGCGTTCTCGCCGGAGCGCGTCGACCCCGGCAATAAGAACTTCGGCGTGCACAACACCCCGAAGGTCGTCGGGGGCTTCACCCCGGCCTGCACCGAGGCCGCCGCCGCCTTTTACGGCCGGTTTGTCGGCGCCGTCGTCCCGGCGCGGGGAACCCGCGAGGCGGAGATGGCCAAGCTGCTTGAGAACACCTACCGGCACGTCAACATCGCCCTTGTCAACGAGATGTCGATTTTCTGCCGCGAGCTCGGCGTCGACCTGTGGGACGCGATTCGCTGCGCGTCGACCAAGCCGTTCGGCTTCCAGGCGTTTTACCCCGGTCCCGGCGTGGGCGGGCACTGCATTCCCATCGACCCGAATTACCTGTCCTACAAGGTGAAGACCCTGGGCTACCCGTTCCGGTTCGTCGAGCTCGCCGAGGAGATCAACGCCCGCATGCCGTCCTATGTGGCTGCGCGCTCCGCCGAGCTGCTCAACGAAGCCGGGCTCGCCGTCTCCCGCTCGAAGATCCTGCTGCTCGGCGTGACGTACAAGGCCGACATCGCCGACGAACGCGAGTCCCCGGCGCAGCCGACCGCGCGCAAGCTGCTCGACTCCGGTGCCACGCTGTCGTACCACGACCCGCACGTGAGCAAGTGGACCGTGTCCGGCCGGGAGGTGCCGCGCGCGACCGACCTCAAGGCCGCGCTCGCCGAGGCCGACCTGACGGTGCTGCTGACGAACCACGCCGAATACAGCCCCGAGGTGCTCGCCGAGCACGCCAAGCTGCTGCTCGACACCCGCGGCGTGCTTCGCCGCGGCGACGGCGGGGCCGCCGACGGCCGCGACGGCCTCACCGTCCTGTGACGCGCCCGAGGCCGTTGTGTCTGCGGGTTCGGCTGTTTCGGTTCCCGGGTTTACTTTCTCGCCGGAGGCAGTGCCTCCAGCAGACGTGACCATTCTGCTGTGACCGTGCCGTCTGGGAGGCGGCGTGTGACGGCGTCGGGGTCGAGGACGGTGACGCCGGCAGATCGCAAGGTGCTGAGGCTGGTGTTGTAGGCGGGGTGCTGTCGCAGGGCCGTCTTGACGATGGGCGCGGCCACGATCGGCAGGTCCAGGCCGATCGCCTCGTTGAGGAGGCCGAGCGCGAGAGTGTCGCTGCTGCCGGCAGCCCATTTGTTCAGCGTGTTGAACGTCAGCGGGGCGGCCAACACGGCCGAAGCCAGGGGCAACGGGTCCTGCTCGTGCGGCAGGCGCGGGTGCACGCGGACCGGATGGTTTGTGTGTGCGGCGAGGTCGTCGACGTCGATCCATTGAGCTGCGGTCGGGGTGAGGATCACGCAGGGGTCCCAGTCTTCGTCCTGCAGCAGCTTCAGCAGTTCGGGCAGGCGCAGAGTCGGCGGCGCCGCACAGGCAACGACGTAGATAGTGGTCACGGGATAATTCCACATCGCTTCGCGAGCGGTCGAAGTTCGGGGGTGGCGTCTCTCCGTTCTCTGCGTAGCATGTCTTGCAGAAGATCGCATGCCAGCGGGTTACATCGCAGCGCTTGCGGGGCCGAGCCTTCGGCGTCGAGCAGATGCTCGATTGCGTCGTTGTCTCGTCTTTTTCGATGGAACGCCCAAGCGGCATCTATGTGAAGTCGTGCTCGCCTGCTTCGCAATCCCTCCGGAAGGCTGCTGGTCTTCAGTTCGGCAGCTTTCGCGATCGCCGTGGCGGCGTCGCCAAGCTCAACGGCAGCGGATACCTGGTGGATGCGCACGTTGGTCGGGCCGAACGCTGTCCAGCCGAAGTTGCCGTCTCTACCCAGTCGATCGGCCAGTGCCTCGGCCTGAGCGAGCCTTTCCCAGGTTTCGTCGGCGTCGGCGCGTCTGGCCGCGATCACAGCGCTCAGGAGCGTCAACGCTCCCCGCATCGACAACCCCAGCGGCGAGCGGTCGACGGTCTTCTCCGACATGAAAGTCGTAATATGCTCGGCGCGGTCTTCGTGGCCGGTGCGGAGCAATGCGCACGCGACCTGGTAGGCGGCTCCCGCCGACAGCAGCAGGTCGCCGTTGTAGCGGGCTTCTGCGGCGGCGCGATCGGATGCCAGCCATGCCAATGAGTTGTCATGAAGTTTGGTGGCCAGTTTCGCGGCGGCGATGTAGGTGCTGGCACGCAGCGTGCGAATGTCACGAGAGGAGTTGTCGTGCGCGGCGAGGGCGTCGACGCCGGCGATGAGATCTGGCAAGAGCCGTGCGGCTTTTTCGTATTCGGCGGCTTGATACAGCCGATGCGCCACAACAGCGCCTCGTCGTATATTTCCGAGACTTGCGTTCGGGGCTGCGTCGGTGAACGTGGGGTACGCGTTGAAGGCTTCCTTCACCTCGGAAAGCCCCGTGCGTACAGGGATGGCCAGGGTTGCCAAACCGCGCAGCAATGTTCTGCGCCGCAACAGGTCGGATCCGGCGTTTGCCAGTTCCAGCAACATGCCGTCAGTGCTGAGGGCTTTGTCGAGTGTTTCGGCGAGATCTGGGGTCAGGGTGCGGTGGCCGTTTTCGATGTTGCGCAGATGCGATTCAGACATTTTCGCTCGCGCCGCCAGGGCTTGGCGGCCGAGCTTGGCGTGCTCACGCAGCCGCCGAACGGCGTCGCCGTTCCCTCGTCGCTCGCCCGCCTCCGGCGGCTGGCTGCCGTTTTGAATCACGCTGAATCACTCACGCTGTTCCGTTGAGCACGGTGTGTGGGCAAGGCTACAACCATGAGTAGCGCAGACGCACATCAGACAGACACCGGCGTTGTCGAGTTGGGCGTGTTCAATGTGGCGGGGCGGGTGGTGCGGGCCGTCATGTGTGTGGGTGCGGGTGAGGTGTGGTTGACGCTCGACGGGCACGATTTGGCGGTCGGGGTGGTGGGGGCGCTTGATTCCGTCGAGCCGGCCGTGCGGATTTTCGCGCCGCATGAGTGGGCGGATGCGCCGGAGTGGCGGTGGCATATCCGCCGACAGGTGGCTGATTTGTATCGGCGCACGTTGCGGACGTGTGAGGGCTGAAGCGTGGGCGAGAGGAGAGCGCGGCTGGTGCGGCGCGAGCGCCGGGATGTCAGCGCCGAGGCGTGTCGGCGGTATGCGTGGAGGAGCCCGGAGACCGGCGCGGTGGTGGTGGAGTGCTGGGTGC
>JBOGDN010000365.1:0-16599 GCA_050742995.1 Stackebrandtia sp.
TGGGAATACGTCACCATGGCGGCGATCTCCTCACACGACTCGGCAGGGCCAGCGCGAAATCGTTGAGCAAAAGGGATAACTTTTGCGTGTTGAACACGCAAAAGTCTAGCAAAGATCGAAGCGCCGCGGTGCGGCCGCAAAAGTCTGGGGAGACGTCGCCCTCAGCGCGGTTTCGCTTCGACGGTGTCCGGCGCGTACACGTGGCCGACGACCAGCGCCGCCAGACCGGTCGTCGCCGGAAAGTCCGCACTGCCGGCCGTGACTTCCAGCGGCGCCACGACCCGGTCGATCACGCCCGCTTCGATCTGGGCGCGCACCTCGTCGACCACCAACGCCAGTCTTCCCAGCGGGCCGCCGAGCACGACCGCCTGCGGGTTCACCGTCGCCACCAGGCTGGCGAGCGTATTGCCAAGCAGCCGCGCGCCTTCGCGCACGACGGACGCGACCGACTTGTCGTCCAACGCCCGCGCCGCGAGGTCGCCGATCGACTTCGCCGTCCCCCGGGGGACCTGGCCGAGCAGCGCGCGTCCCGAGGCGTAGGCCGCCAGGCAGCCGGTGCGCCCGCAGCTGCAGCGGCGGCCCGGGCCGCTGACTATGCGGATATGGCCGATGTCGCCGGCGGCGCCGTCGACCCCGCACAGCAGGTGGCCGTCGATCATGATGCCGGCGCCGATGCCGGTGGAGTACTTGACGGCGATCAGCGGAGTGGCCTCCTCGGGCCGAGTCGCGGCCACGCCGAGCGCGTAGGCGCGCGCGTCGTTTTCCAGCAGCGCCGGCGCACCCCAGCGGCTCTCGATCTCCTCGACGATGGGATGCAGGTGCCAGCCGGGCATGATCGGGATCGGCGTGAGCCTGCCCGTGGCCGGCGACACCGGCCCGGGAACCCCGACGCCGACGCCGACCAGCTGTTCGTCGTCTCCTTCGGCCAGCAGCTCGTCGGCGATCGCGTACACCTTGCCGAGCAGCTGTGCCGGAGGGGAGCCGATGTCGATCGGCATTCCACGCTGCCGCAAGGTGACGCCGTCTAGGTCGGTGATCGCGATCTGGCCGTGTCTGTGCCCCAGGTCGATCGCGAGCACGACGCGGCCGCGATCCTCGAACCGGATCAAGGAGGCCGGGCGTCCGCCGGTCGACGCCGCCGAACCGCCCTCATAGGCCAGTCCCGCCCGGAACAGCATGTCAAGGCGCTCGGTCAACGTGGTGCGCGACAGACCGGTCTCGGTCAGCAGCTGCCCCCGCGTCCAGTTCGGTCGTGACCGGATGAGATCGAGCAGGTGACCAAGGGAGCTTCCGCCCGGGCTTCGGGCCCATCCTGTGGAGCGCAACGCGGTCATGCCGCCCATTCTCTCTGGAGCGCGGGACGCCCTTCGCCCTGGAGGTCCTCTGGCAAACGATCTCCAGACAACGCGCCGCCTGCGGCAAAAGCGGCGCGGCGGTGTACATTGCCGCCTTATGTCTAATCGGTTGGCAAAAGAAGCATTCCGGGAGACCGCTTGATGCGCACCGCCGAACGCGTCGAACTGGCCGAGCGGGCGGCGGAGGTGCTGCGGGAAAACGACCTTGGAAACATGACGGCGGCGGCGCCGCGGCTGTATCCGCACATGTGGAGCTGGGACTGCGCGCTGATCGCCGTGGGAATCGCCAGGATGTCGGTGTCTCGCGCGATCGCCGAGATGCGCACCCTGCTTCGTTCGCAGTGGCGTACCGGCATGATCCCCCACATCGTGTTCTCCGGAAACGACGGTTACTTCCCCGGACCCGACCGCTGGGACGCCGGCCGTGCCGAGGCCGCGCCCGCCAACGTCCTCACCTCGGGAATCTGCCAGCCGCCGGTGCACGCGATCGCGGTGCGGCGGATCCTCGACGAGGGCCGGCGACGCGGCGGCGCGGCGCGGCGGGAAGCCGAGCATTTCGTCGCCACGACGTTCGACGCCTGGTTCGCCTGGCATCAATGGCTGGCCTCCGCCCGCGATCCCGACTGCCGCGGACTGGTCGAGATCTACCACGGGTGGGAAAGCGGGATGGACAACTCCCCGCGTTGGGACGAGCCGTACTCCGTCGTCGTTCCGGGCGCTGGTCTGCGGGGCTTCGTCCGCCGCGACGTCCGGCACGTGACCGACGCCGGCCAACGCCCCGACGACGTCGAGTACGCGCGCTACCTGTGGCTGGTCGAGCAGCTGCGCAGCGTGCGCTACGACGACGCGGCCGCGCGGGACGTCGTCGACTTCCGGGTCTGCGACGTGTTCGCCTCCGCGGCGCTGGCCGTCGCCAGCGACGTGCTGGCCGGCATCGCCGACGAGCTGAGGCGCGACGACGAGGCTTCGCGGCTGCGGAAGATCGCGGACAGGTTCCGCGACGGAGTGCTGTCCACTGTCTGCCCGCGGACCGGGCTGGCGCGCGACTACGACCGACGCGCCGACAGGTGGATCCCGGCCGAGACAGTCGCCGGATTCGCCCCGCTGCTGTGCGGCGGCGGGAACAACGACGTCCTCGCCCGCCAGCGGGAGATCTTCTGGGGCGAACGCTGGTGTGGGCATCCCGACCTGGCCTTTCCGCTTCCCGCCTCGACGTCGCCGGCCGCCGCGGACATGCGGCCCCGCGCCTACTGGCGCGGACCGGTCTGGCCTTTTCTGTCCTGGCTGTTCGGTTGGGCGTTCGACCGGGACGGCGCCGAGCGAATCCGCACCGCGTCGCTTGCCCAGCTGGCCGGCGGCGACTTCGGCGAATACTACGAACCCTTCACCGGCGGGCCGCTGGGCAGCCTCAACCAATCGTGGACGGCCGCCGTCGCATTGGACTGGCTGGCAGGATGAGGTCTGCGGCGTCACGTCGCAGAAAGGACCGTTTGATGACGGCCACACACGAACGACTGCCCCCATTCGCGGCGGCCCCGGTGACGGCGGCGTCGATTGCGCTCGGCGCGACGCTGACTGCGTTGTCGGGACGGTATGGATTCCACCGAGACGAGCTGTACTTTCTGGCCGCCGGGGACCGGCTGGCGTGGGGCTATGTGGACCAACCGCCGTTGACGCCGATGTTGGCGTCGGCGGCTACGTCGATTTTCGGCGACACGCCTTCCGGCCTGCGCGTGGCGGCCACGGCGGCGTATGTCGGGATCGTCGTGGTCGTCGCGTTGATCGCCCGGGAGCTCGGCGGAGGCCGATACGCGCAGGTGCTGGCCGCGTGTGGAGCGGGGGTCTCCGGCTTCGTGCTCGCGGTGGGCCACATGGTGTCGACAAGCACCTTCGACGTGCTGGTGTGGGTGTGCCTGGCCTGGGCGGCGTTGCGGCTGGCGCGCACCGGCGACGGCCGCTGGTGGCTGGCGGTCGGTGCGACGGCCGGAATCGGTCTGCTCAACAAGTATCTGGTGGTGTTGCTGGCCGTCGCCTTGCTGGCCGCATGGGTGATCACCGGTCCTCGGAGGGTCTTTCGCAGCTGGTGGCTGGTCGGGGGAATCGCGGCGGCCGCGGTGATCGCCGCGCCCAACCTGTGGTGGCAGGCGGCCCACGACTGGCCGCAGCTGACGGTCGCGGGCGGTATCAGCGCCGACGACGGCGCCGAGAACCGGATCATGTTCGTTCCCGAGCAGTTGGTGTACCTGTCCGCGTTCCTGGTTCCGGTGTGGGCGGCGGGTTTGTGGCGGCTGTGGCGTGACGAGTCCGTCGCCTGGGCCAAGGCGGTCGGGCTGGCTTATCCGATTCTGTGCGTCCTGGTCGTGGCGGTCGGGGGCAAGGGGTACTACGCGACGCCGCTGCTGCTTGTGCTGCTTGCGGCGGGCTGCCAACCCGCGGTGGAGTGGCTGCGACGCGGGCGGGTCATGACGCGGCGGGTGTTGTTCGGCGCGGGAATCGCGGCGGCCGCGGCGTCCTCGGCGGTGATCAGCCTGCCGGTGCTGCCGCCGACGGCGTTGACGGCGGTCAACGAGATCAACAAGGAGCAAGGCGAGCAAGTGGGGTGGCCTTCCCTGGCGTCCGCCGTATCGCGAGCATGGTCGGACATCCCGCCCGCTCAGCGTGACGACGCGGTGATCTTCACCCAGAACTACGCAGAGGCGGGCGCGATCGAGCACTATGGCGCACAGTACGGCCTTCCGCAGCCGTACTCGGGCCACATGAGCTATGCCGACTGGGGACCGCCGCCCGACACCTCAGACGGCGCGGTGCTGCTGGTCTACCAGGACGGCGACCAAGAGACGCAGCGACACTTCACCGACTGCGAGGAAGTCGCGCGCGTCGACAATCCACAGCACGTCGACAACGGGGAGCAAAACGCCGTCGCGGCGACGTGCACGGGAACCACGGCCCCGTGGTCGACGCTGTGGCCACGCCTGCGGCACTACTACTAGCACGGCCAAAGGATTACGAAGTGCGGACAGTCCGGCTCGGGGAACGCGAAAACCGTCCGGGCGGGTGAGATACTGGGCGCACTACGCCTTGGACAGCCCAAGTTGCCCCTTCGTCAAGGAGTGCCTCCCGATGCGCGCAGTAGTCATACCCCTCGTGGTCGTCGTCGGCCTCGGCCTGACCGCCTGCGCCTCGGAGGAGGGAGGCTACCAAGAGCCTCTGGCCGCCAAGACCAAAAGCGTCGTCAGGGCCGCCGTCGACGATTTGGAGACCCGTCCGGTGCTGGAATTCGAGGGCGCCCTCGACGAGCTGACCGGCGGCGGCGAGTCGGCCGTGATCAAGACCGAGGTGGTGGAAACCGGCGACGCCTACACCACCGCGGAAATCGGCGGCCACGAGATCAAACTCATGACCGTCGACGGCGTCTACTATGTATCGGCGCCCGAGGAGTTCTGGGAAGACCAGGGAGTCGACTCCTCCCACGCCAAAAAGATCGACGGCGAGTGGACGCAGGTAGACCCGGAGGTGTGGTTCGACCTCGGTCTGCTCACCGCCGAGCAGTACGCCGCGGCGCTGGAAGAGGCGGTGACCGACGCCGGCGTCTTGGACACCGAACTGCCGGAGCCGGCCGACTACAACGGGGTCGAGGCCTACGCGATTCCGGTCGGCGAGTCGGGGACTGTGTACATCAGCGTCGCCGAGCCGCACACGGTCCTTGGCGTCGAAGGTGTCGAAGTCACAATAGACAATTCCACGCTTGTGCTCGATTCCGACGTGGCGGGCATCGACGCGGAACAAGTCGAAAAGCTGCTTGAGAAGCTGACCGACGCCGTGAAAGACATGAAGGAGATCTTCGACGACGGCGCGGATCTGCAGCTCAGCGAGGACCCGTCGTCCTTCACATGCAGCAACTCCACATTCACGTGCGAGCACAGCGTCAGCGTCACCGCCAGCTTCCGCGGCAAGTACCTGCTTGCCGACAAAGTGAAGCTGAAAATGAAGGTCACCATGGACGGCGGCTCGATCGGCACCAAGAAGTGCGACGACAGCGCGACCGTCGACCTCGGCGAGTCGGCGAGCCTGAAGTGCACCGCCACCTTCAATCCCCCCGCCGACGGCGTCCCGTATGACATCCTTTCCACCCACACGATCACCGGCGTCACCACCTATAAACCGGACGTCGACGCGATCACCGAGAAACTCGCCGAGGACTTCGAAAGTATCCTCGGGGAATTCGGCTAGGCGACGGACGACGAGGCGCCGGGGCTACGGCGCGGGATCGGGAGGCGGCGTGCGGTTTGCCGTGTTGGGACCGGTGACGGTGACCGGCTCCGGCGGGACGGTGGAGATCGGCGCGTACAAGCGGCGGCTGCTGCTGGCGGTGTTGTTGAGTCGGGGCGGACAGGGAGCGTCGGCGGATCTGCTGGTGGACGCGCTGTGGGGCGACCGGGCCCCGTCGGAGGAACGCAAGCGGCTTGCCTGGCACGTCAACCGGCTGCGGCAGCTGCTTGACGACCCGGCTCGGATCGCCTGGCGCAGTCACGGGTACGCGATCGCGGTGGAACCCGAGGAGCTCGACGCCGCCGAGTTCGAGCGGCTGTACCGCGAAGGCGCCGCCAAAGCGACAGCTGATCCGGTGCTTGCCGGCGATCTGCTGGGGCGGGCCGTCGGGCTGTGGCGGGGCGCGGCATACGGCGACCTCGCCGACTGCGACGCCATACGCGCCGAGGCGACACGGCTTGAAGAGCTGCGCCTGTCGGCGATCGAGGCGCGCGTCGACGTCGATCTGGCGCTGGGACGGCACCGCGAACTGGTCGCCGAGTTGACCACACTGGTCTCCGAATACCGGCTGCATCAGAAGTTCCGCGCGCAGTTGATGCTCGCGCTATACCGCTCGGGACGGCAGGCCGAGGCCCTCGAAGCCTATCGGGACGGTCGAGCCGTGCTCGCCGCCGAGATCGGCGTCGACCCGGGACCCGAACTGCGGCGGCTCGAACGCGCGATTTTGCGCGACGACCCCGATCTGGCGCCGCCTGAACCCTCACGAGCGCCGGTCACGGTCGCGGCCCCGAGACCCGCCGAGCTGCCCGCCGGCCCGGCCGCGTTCGCCGGGCGCTCCGAAGAGGTCGCTCGGCTGCGGGCGTTGTTGACCGCGAAGGACTCGCCCTCGGCGGTGGTCTCCGCGATCACCGGGACCGGCGGCGTCGGCAAGTCGGCGCTGGCGATTCGCGTCGGCCGGCAGATCGCCGAGGAGTTCCCGGACGGGCAGCTGTACGTCAACTTGCACGGCGCCACACCCGAGGTCGCGTCGCTGAAGCCCGACGAGGCGCTGGTCCGCCTGCTGCGTTCGGTGGGCGTGGATCCTCCGTCCGACTCGGCCGGCGTGGACGAGCTCGCGACCCGGTTTCGGTCGGCCGTGGCGGACAAGCGGCTCCTGCTGGTTCTCGACGACGCCCGCGACGCCGCCCAGGTGCGTCCGCTGTTGCCGGGCGGCAGCGGCTGCGCGGTCGTGATCACCAGCCGAAGCACGCTGTCCTCTCTCGACGGCGCCGACTTCTGCCGCCTCGACGTCCTGTCCGAAACCGACGCCGTGGCCTTGTTGACGCGCTTGGCGGGCGAGCAGCGGATCGGCGACGACCACGACGCGGCCTCCGCGATCGTGAGCTTGTGCGCTCGGATGCCTTTGGCGTTGTGCGTGGCCGCCGCCCGACTCAACGCGAATCCGCATTGGACGCTTGCCGCGCTCGCCGACCGACTGGCCGTGGAGCGGGACCGGATCGGCGAGCTTGACGACGGCGAGCGCGCGGTGCGCTCCAGCTTCATGGTCAGCTACCGCGACCTGGAAGCCGAGGCGGCCAGGCTTTTCCGGCTGCTGGCCTTGCACAACGGACCGGACGTCAGCTTTCCAGTCGTCGCCGCCCTGATCGACCTGTCCGAGGACGACGCTCAGGCGCTGCTCAACGTCCTGGTCGGCGCCTGCCTGGTGGACAGCCACGCGCCGGGGCGCTACCGCATGCACGATTTGCTGCGGCTGTTCGCGCGCGAGCGCGTCGCATCCGACGAGCCGCAAACCGAGCGCGACGAGGCGGCACGCCGCATGCTCCACTGTTACCTCGCCACCGCCAGGAACGCGCATCAGGCGGGCAAGGACGCCCCGGACCCGTCGGCGCGCTTGGCGCTGCCGCCGCAGCGACTCGCGCATTCCGGAATCGCGATCGACACAAAGGAGGCGGCCCAGGCGTGGATCGGCGAGGAGCTGGACAACCTGCTGGCGGTGACTCGCCACGCCTCGGCCACTCCCCCGAACGCCGACGCCGCGTGCGCGATCGCCGCCTCGGCCTGGCCGATAATTTTCGGACTCGGCCGCTGGCGCAAGCTGCATCGGATGTGCGAAATCTCCATGGACGCCGCGCGGTTGACGTCACGCCGCGAGCACGAGTTCTTCGCACTCGTCGACATGACGCAGGCGGAACTCCAGCTCGGCCTGCTCGACGACGCCTTCGATCACGGGCAACGCGCCCTGGAGGTCGCGCGCGAGCACGGCGACGTGATGTGGGAGACGGCCGCGCTTCAGAAAGTCGGCTACATCCTGGGCCGCATGGAAAGACTCGACGAATCCGCCGTCTACATTCGACGTTGCCTCGACCTCAGCCGCCAAACTGGAAACCTCAAGGACGAGTGCGTGGCGTTCAGCTACCTGGGGCTGATTTATCAACGGCTGGAACGGTTCGACGACTCCGTCGACGCGTTTCAACGGTCCTGTCAGGCGGCGGAGCGTTCCGGCGACGGCTACAACAAGGCGGCCGCCAAAGGCAACGTCGGGCACGCCCTTCACGCCGCGAGCCGGGCGGCGGAAGCCGTCCCTCATTTCGAAGCCGCGTTGCGCCTCGACCGAGAGGAATCGCTGTCCGGCTCGGTTCTGGAGTCCGACCACAACTGGGGTCTGGGCGAAGTCCTCTACGACCTGGGCCGACACGCCGAAGCCCGCGAGTGCTGGCGCAAGTCGGCGGGCATTCTCCACGGCCTCGACTTGATCAGCGCCGAAGAGAAGGACGCCGTCGAGGCAAGCGAGCACCCGGAAACACCCGAAGTCCACAAGGCCTAATCGAGGCGGAGGCCTGTCTCAGCCGGCGAGGGCGTACATCTCCTCGTAGTAGTCGGCGTAGAGGTTGAAGACGGCTTCGTCGGCTACCCGCAGCATGCCGTCGCTGGAGAGGCGCAGGGAGCCCGTGTTGAGGTTGTGGGAGCCGGCGTAGACCGCGTGGCGCTCCTCGCCTTGGTAGAGGGCGTCGGTGACGATCAGCTTGTTGTGGTGGCTGTGCCACACCTCGCCGGCGCCGTCCAGCACGCGTACGTTGTCGAGGTCGGAGTTGACGTCGATCCACTCTTTGTGTTCGGCGAGCGCCACGATGACGCGTACGTCGCAGCCGGACGACTCCAAATCGTCAAGCACTTTCAGCACCGGCAGGCGTTCGTCGGTGTGGAACAGGCTTGCGCTCGCCCATACTCGGTCGGCGCCGTCTTGGCACTCGAGCAGCTCCAAAGTGCCGCGCACCGGGTCGGCCTCGGTTCTGGGGAAGAAATACGACTTCAGGCCCGGCGCGTCGCCGAGGGGCGCGCGGTCTTCGCCTTTCCACTCCACGCCGTCATAGGTCCAGCTGCCGACGTTCATTCGGTTCCAGAAGCCGACGTAGTTGTCGTACAGCGCCTGGTCGCCGGTGACCGACAGCAGGTTCTGGTGTCGCTTTAGCTGTGCGTCGGACAGGTTCGAGGAAGTGTGGACCACCCGCACCTGGTCGCCGTCGGAAAAGGTGAAGAACTTCATGTGCATCAAGCCCTCCTTCTGACCGTCCCCGTTGGGCAGACAGCCGCTTGTGCAGACCGTCAGGGGAATGTCTGCCTCGCGCAGCAGCCGCATCGTCTCGTCGTTGCGGCCCTCGTAGTTGCCGACGACGAGCTTCACGTCCACGCCGCGCTCGTTTTGGGCGGCGACGAGATCGTCGACGAGGCCTCGAATCTCGGGCACTTCGGTGCAGTCCTGGTCGCCGTCGGCGCACAGCTCCCACAGGAACATCGCGCCGTGGACGACGCTGTCGGCTTCGGCGGACTGGACGTATTCGCGCAGCCGGTCCACGATGGTCAGGTCCGCGCCGTCTTCGTACTTGTCGGGGTTGGTCAGGCACACTTCGTACATTTCGGAGGCGGCCTGGCATCCGGAGGCGGCGGTTTCGGTGTCGGCGTGGGCGGTCCACCTCAAGCCGAGGCCGAGAGCGATCGCGGCCGGCGCCGCGATGCCGACCGCGAGGCGGCGTCGAATTGGCGACATGAAGAAGTTCCCTTCGCAGCTGGTCTTCCGACGCCGCGCTTGGCCGTCAAGCAAGGGTCGGCGCGAACAGGCATAGTGTCGGAAAGCGGTTTGCCGACGGTTTGCGCCGCGCGGGTATCGTGCGTCGCACGCAGCGGCCGCGCGATGTCTCCACAGGTCGGAGGCGGACCCGGCCCTTCTGCGGGAGGCAGCGTGAAGTTCGAGGTACTCGGTCCGTTGAGCGTGGTCGGCGAGTCCGGCCCGGTGGCGTTGAACGCCGCCAAACAGCGCCTGCTGCTGGCGTTGCTGCTGGCGCATTCCGGCGAGCCGGTGTCGGCCGACCGGCTGTGCGACGCGTTGTGGGGGGACGATCCGCCGCAGTCGGAACGCAAACGCCTGGCGTGGCACGTCAACCGGCTGCGCCGCGCCCTGGACGGCGTGGACCGCATCGCCTGGGACAACCGCGGATATTCGATCGCGTTGGCGCCCGGCGAGCTCGACGCGGAGGACTTCGAGCGGCTCTGCCGGGAGGGAAGCGACGCACGGGACCGCCCCGAACGGTCGGCCGAACTGCTCGGCGAAGCCCTGGCCCTGTGGCGCGGCCCGGCATACGGCGATCTCGCCGCGGAGGCCTTCCTGCACGCCGAGGCGAACCGGCTCGACGAGCTGCGGCTGTCAGGGCTAGAGCGGCGCATCGAGGCCGAGCTGGCCCTGGGCCGTCACGACCGGCTCGTCTCGGAGCTGACCGCGCTCGTCGCCGAACATCCGGAGCGGGAGAAGTTCGCCGCACAGCTCATGCTCGCGCTGTATCGCGACGGGCGACAGGCGGACGCGCTACGCGTCTATCAGGACACTCGAACGCGGCTGATCGAAGACTTCGGCCTCGACCCGGGTCCCGAACTGCGCGAACGGGAACAGGCCGTCCTGCGCAACGACCCGGCCCTCGACCTGCCGACGTCGCCTGCCGCGGCGGGCGGGCTGCCCGCGCCCGCCGAACTGCCCGCCGACGTCGCGACCTTCACCGGCCGCGGCGACGAAGTCGATCGACTGTGCACGCTGCTGACGAATGACGTCCCCGCCCCGGTCGTGATCTCGGCGATCTCCGGCATCGGCGGGGTCGGCAAGTCCGCGCTCGCGGTTCACGTCGCGCGCAAAGTCGCCGAACGCTTCCCCGACGGCCAGCTGTACGCGAACCTGCACGGCGCCACTCCGGAGGTGGAGCCGCTGCAGCCGGCAGAGGTGCTGACGCGGTTCCTGCGCTCGCTCGGCGTCGACGCTCCCCCGGACGCCGCCGGCGTGGACGAGCTGGCCAGCCGGTTCCGCTCGGCCACGGCCGGAAAGCGGCTGCTGGTCATGCTCGACGACGCGCGCGGCGTCGCCCAGATCCGTCCCCTGCTGCCCGGCGAGTCCGGCTGCGTCGTCGTCGTCACCAGCCGCGCGACGCTTGCCGCGTTCGACGAGGCCGAGCATCACCGCATCGACGTCCTCAGCGCCGCCGACGCCGCGGCCCTGCTGCGGAGGCTGATCGGGCGCGAGCGCGCCGACGCCGAGCCGGACGCCGTCGCCGCCGTCGCCGAACTGTGCGGACGGCTGCCGCTGGGGCTTTGCATCGCCGCGGCTCGGCTGCGCGCTCGCCCCGACTGGCGGGTGGGCGAGCTGGCGCAACGGCTTGAGGCCGAGCACGGCCGCCTCGGCGAACTCGACGACGCCGAACGGGCGGTGCGATCCAGCTTCATGGTCAGCTACCGGGAGCTGGCCGAAGACGACGACGGCGACGCCTGTCGGATGTTCCGTCTGCTTGGGCTGCTTGACTGCGCCGACGCGAGCGTCGGCGTCGCCGCGGCGCTCGCGGACGTCTCCGAGGCCGAAGCCGAGGCGCTGCTGCGCACGCTCGTCGACGTCCAGCTGGTCGAAAGCAACTCGCCCGGCCGGTACCGGATGCACGATCTGGTGCGGCTTTTCTCGCGGGAACGCGCGGTCGACGAGGACTCCGAAGCGCAACGCGCGCAAGCCGTCCGACGGGCGACGCACCGATATCTCGCCACCGCCCGGAAGGCGCTGTCCTTGCACGGCACCCACTACCTGAGACACGAGCGAATCCAGCTGGGACCGCAAAACCTGGACTGTGCGCCGATCGCCCTGGCGGACGGGGACGAGGCCCGCTCCTGGATCTCCGGCGAGTCCGGCAATCTGCGCGCCGTGGCGAATCAAGCGACGACGTCATTCGACGATGGACCGCTCCTGGCGGCGGCGTTCACTGCCGTGGCGGGCCCGCTGCTGCTGGATCTGGGACACTGGCGGGAGCAGGCGGAGTTGTGCGAAATCGCCACACTGGCGGCCGACCAGACACAGGATCAGGCGTGTCAGTACTTCGCTTACCATGACGCGGCTTTCGCGCATCGCCGGTTCGCGTCGCACGATCGGGCGCTCTCAAGCGGAGAACGGGCGCTTGCGCTCAGCCGGGCACAGGGCAGAAACGAATGGGAGAGTCTCGCCCTCACCAGCATCGGGACCATCCACCGTCGGGCCGGGAATCCAGACAAAGCCGCCGACTACATGAGACAGAGCCTCGTCATTCGCCGGTACGCCTCGACGTTGATCGAGCTCGGGCTCGTCTACAACAGTCAGAAGCGATACGACGAGGCGGCCGACGTATACCGGCAGGCCGTCGAGACGGCTCGGCGAACGGATTCCGTGGTCGACGAAATCGTGGCCTTGGGAAACTTGGGCTATGTCCTGTGGCGTGCGGGGCGAGCGCGAGAGGCCGTTCCCCAGTTCGAGCGGGCGCTGTCGATCGACGCCGCCACCGGCAAGACCGGAACCGTATTCGAATCCGATCACTTCTGGGGTCTCGGGGAAGTCCTCCACGACCTCGGCGAGGAGGAACGGGCCCGCGAATGCTGGAACAGGTCCGCGTCGATCCTCCACGGCCTCAACCTCGTCAGCGCGGAGGAAAAGCACGCCATCGAGACCAGCTCCCGACCTGAGATGCCCGCGGTCCACAAGGCGTGATGCGGGCTTTCTCGGCAAACCGGGGGCAAACCGGCGGCGGGCAGACTTGCCCTGGTTCGGTTTCGTATTGGAGGAATGTGCGATGAAACTGCTGCCGTCGGCTCCTTGGCGGTCGCTGTCCGCGGTCGGACTCGCGGTGTGCCTCGGCTTGGCCGGCTGCGACGGGTCCAAGGCCGAGGATCCGTCGGACGCGTCCGAGGAAGGCGGCCAGTCGGACGAGCCCGCCGACGCGCTGCCCGAGCCCGGCGAGCCGGAGTTGAGCATGACGTACAACGACTATCCGGTCGTCGTACGCCCTGTTGGCGTCGAGGTTTCCCCCACGCTCATGGACGCCCCGCCGGGGCAGACGTATATGGGCGTGATGCTCGAGGTCCGCGGCGAGGCCGCCGACCGTCCGACGCCGACGGCGAAAATCGACTGGGCGGCGGTTTATCCAAAGCCGACAGACGACGAATGCCCCAACCTCAACGAGAGCGACGACGGGTCCTGCTTCGCGCTGAACGGGTTGGACAGCGGGTTCTTCCCTGACGACGACGCGCGCGGCCAAGGGCTCGACCTGTTCCAGCCGCTGCGCATCGAAGAGAAGGCCGACGGCGAAGTCGACGAAATGGAGCACGGCGTCGGCTATTACGTGGAGTATTTCTTCCCGATTCCCGAAACCGAGGATCTCAGCGGCGTGAAGCTGTGCGACGACCCGCACGATCAGACGTACTGCGTCGACGTCGAGGGGCTGACGAGCCTGCCGGAGCGAGAGTGACGCGGACGACTTCGCGTCGATGAATTTAACGTAACTCACGTTGAAATGCGCATGATCGTCCGGTTAATGCTGGTAGTTTCCTATCTATCTAAGGCGCAGTGACCTCTCTGCGCCGCTGTCATCCCAAAGAAGGAACTCCCGGACCTTTCCATGGCACCCCATGCGCTAATCGACGTCCAGCTCACGCTGCCCGTGTTGCGGCAGCTGTCGGGCGAGCTGGCCGGCCACACGTTCGTCAAGGTCGTCTACGATCGCGGCCGGCAAGCACTGCACGCCCTCGACCACTCCCGATGCGAGTTTCACGTCAACTATGTCGGCGCGCAGCTCGGCCTGACTCCAGAAGAGATCGACACCGGCCTCGACACCCTGAATCACGACCTCTACACCGCACCCGAACGTCGTTTCTTCGCCGGAGTGCTCGCCGTGCACGAGCGGACGGATCCGCCCGTCGGCGAGGAGCCCTTCTTCTGCTCGCTGGAGACCACACAGGTCGACACGATGACCGCGGACATGCTGATCGAGTTCTACGACGCCGTCCGCTCCCGCCTCGGCTCGACGCTGCCGCTTGTGGTCAAACCCGCCCACCACAAGCAGGAGGCGTCGGTCGCCGACGTCCCCGCCGACGTGCTGCCGCGCGTCTCGGCGCACGAGCTGTTCTCCACCGCGCCGTTCGTCCCGTTGAATCCCGGGCTGGCCGAAGGCCGGCTGCGGGTTTTCGCCGACGAGGACGCGTACCGTCGCGCGGTCGAGTCGCTGGAATGGTTCGACGTGCTGGCCATGCCTCGGGTGCCCGACGACGTGCCCAGGATCTCCGGCCTGATCAACGCCGAGCACACCACCCCGCTGTCGCACACCAATGTGCTCGCCGCCGGCTGGGGGATTCCGAACGCGATCCAGATCGGCGTCTTGAAGCAGATCGACGCCGACCGGCTCGACGGCGAATGGGTCCGCTATCGCGTCGACCCCGAAGCCTCCAAGATCGCGCTTGAGCCAATCCCCGCGCCCGAGCAGGCGCCGGAACGGCCATCGTGGACGACCACAAAGGTCGCCGTCGACGCGCCGATAACGGCCCCGACGGCGCCGGTCCCGCTGCACCGGCTGCGCGCCGCCTCCCGCGACACCTACGGCACCAAGGCCGCGAACCTCGGCGAACTGCACCACGTGCTCGCGACCGGCTCGCCGAAGCTGGCCGGGTTCTACGAGATCCGCCGTCCCCCCAGGCAGGACCTGCTCGGCTACCTGCCCGCGCTGCTCGGCGTCGACAATCTGGACGGGGCGCCCGCGGAGGCGGCCGGCGAGTTTCTGCGGCGGCACGTTCGGCTGCCGCGCGGGGTCGCCGTGCCGTTCTCGCTGCAGCAGTCGTTTCTGGCTTCGTCGCCGGCCATCCAGCAGATGATCGGAAAACTGAAGATGGCGCTGGAGCTGGGCGCGCGCGAGGTCGACGCGCTGTGCCTCAGCCTGCAGACGCTGATCCGGTCCACGCCGTTCCCCGAAGCGGTGCTGACCGAGATCGACGCCGCGATCGCCCGGCATCTGGCCGGCGTGAGCACGTTCGTGATCCGCTCGTCGTCCAACGCCGAGGATCTGGCCGGGTTCTCCGCCGCCGGGATCTACGAGTCGGTCAACCACGTAAGCACGATCGACCAGCTGCTCGACAGCATCCGCGAGGTGTGGGCGTCGCTGGTGTCTCCGCGCAGCGTCCGGCTGCGGCAGCAGGCGGGCATCAGCCTCGACGACGCCTACATGGGCGTGATCGTGCAGGAGCAGGCGCCCGCGCAGCTTGGCGGCGTGCTCGTGACCACGAATCCCTTGAGCCGCGACGACTTCCGCAACGTGTTCGTCAACGCCGCGCCCTCGGCGGCCGCGGACGTCGTCGACGGACGCGGAGCGCCGCTGCAGTACCTGTTCAACACCGTCGAAGGCGGCGGCAGCACGATCAGCATCGGGGACTCCAACAGCGACCTGCCGGACTCGCAGCTGACCGCGCTCGGCCGGCTGGCAGTCGCCGGGCGGCTGCTGCAGGCGCACTTCTCCCCCGACTACACCTACGCCGCCCCCGTCGACGTGGAGTGGGTGCTCAACGACGACGTGATCACGCTGCTGCAGCTGAGGCCGTACGCCGGATGACCGCCGTCGCCGTCGCGCCTGTTTCGACGCCCGCGCCCGCGATTCGGCGGGTGCTGTGGGGCAGCTACGCGTTCCAGCTGTTCTTCGGGCTGCTGCTGTGGGTGCCGATTTTCTACGAGTACCAGCGCGATCTCGGGCTCACCGACGAGCAGATCTTCGGGATCCAGTCGATTTACTATGTCGCGTTCTGCCTGTTGGAGATCCCGACCGGACTGATCGCGGACCGGTTCGACTACCGCCACGCGCTGGCTGCCGGCGGCGCGGTGCTCGTCGCGGCGAACCTGCTTCCCGTCCTCTCGCCGACCTACGGCGGCTTCCTGGCGCACTTTCTCCTGATCGCGCTGGCCCGCGCCCTGGTCTCCGGCGCGGCCAGCGCCTACCTGTACGAGTATCTGCACCGCGCCGGTCGGGACGACATGTATCTGCCGGCGGAGGGTCGCGGACGGGCGTACAGCCTGATCGGCAAGGTGATCGGCTGGCCGGTCGTCGGCGTCGTGATGCTGTGGGCGCACTCGTCGCCGTACTGGCTGACCGCGATCGCCTCCGCGATCTCGGTCGCCGCCGCGATAGCGCTGCCGCGAATGCTTCCCGCCAAAGCGGCGGAGCAGGACTCGGCGGTCCGACCGCGACGTCCGAGTGTGCTGCAGGGGCTGCGCGGCTCGTTGGGCGCGGTCAAGGCGTCGCGCCTGCTCCTTCTCGTCATGCTGCAGGGGATCGCGATCTTCACGCTGGCGCGAATCGCGACGGTGAACCTGTTCCAGCCGATCCTGCTCGACAAGCAGGTGCCGGTCGTCTTGCACGGCACGGTGATGGCCGCGATGACCGTCGCCGAGGCCGCGGGAGCGGCGCGATGCGACTGGATCCGGCGCTGGATGAGCGACGTCAAGGCCATCTTCGCGCTCACCGCCGTGCTCACGGCCACGCTGACCGCCACGGTGCTGACCGGCGGCTGGGGAACCGTCGTCCTGCTGTGCGTGTTCGCGCTGGCTGCCGGCGTCGCCTACCCGGTGCAAAAGCAGCTGCTCGGCGACGCGATCACCACGCCGCAGTACCGC
>JBOGDN010000366.1:0-4056 GCA_050742995.1 Stackebrandtia sp.
GACCACGGGCTCGCGCGCTACGCCGAGGCGCTGGTGCGGGACCTGCCGGGCTGCCCGCCGAATCTCGCCGACATGCCCGGCGCCGGCGCGGCCGGAGGCGTTGGCGCGGGCCTGTTCGCGCTCGGCGCGCGCGGCGAGTCCGGCGTCGGGCTGGTGACGCGCGCCGTCGGCCTCGCCGACCGGCTCGACGAATGTGACCTGGTCGTCACCGGCGAAGGCTCCTTCGACCACCAGTCGCTGCGCGGAAAGCTGGTGTCGGGGGTGGCCGAGGCCGCCGCGGCCAGGGGAGTGCCGTGCACCGTTGTGGCCGGCAGGGTCGCGGTCGGCAAGCGCGAGGCGGCGGCCGCGGGAATAGATCGGACGCTTTCGTTGTCGGAACATTTCGGCTCCACTTCCGAGGCCATGGCGCGTCCCGCCGAGGGGCTTCGCGAGCTGGGCGCGGTTTTGGCCAGGCGGTGGCGCCGCGTTCTGTAACGTGTCGTCTGCGCTCGCGCCGGGCGAGCCGCAGCGGTCGACTGGGCCGCGGACGGGCGGCGGCGTTACCGTGGAAGTCCGCAGACGTTTTCAAGGGAGCAACACCGTGACCGACACCCAGACCGAGGCCGACACTCAGACTGAGGCCGCCAACCCGACCGGCGTGAGCCTCACCGACGAGGCCGCCGTGAAGGTCAAGGCGCTCCTGGAGCAGGAGGGCCGCGACGACCTGCGGCTGCGCGTCGCGGTGCAGCCGGGCGGCTGCTCGGGCCTGCGTTACCAGCTCTTCTTCGACGAGCGCTCGCTCGACGGGGACAAGGTCCAGGCGTACGACGGTTTCGAGGTCGTCGTCGACTACCAGAGCGTGCCGTACCTGTCCGGCGCGAGCATCGACTTCGCCGACCGCATCGACGCGCAGGGCTTCACCATCGACAACCCGAACGCTTCGGGATCGTGTGCGTGCGGCGACTCCTTCCACTAGGAGAGACGCCAGCCACTATCGTGACAACCTGGCCGGTTTATCCCCGGCCGGGTTGTTTTTCGTTGTCTCTAGCCAAGGACACTCCTCGATGAAGATCGCCGTCACCGGCTCGATCGCAACTGACCATCTCATGCACTTCCCCGGCAAATTCGCCGACCAGCTCATCGCCGACAAACTCGACAAGGTCTCCCTGTCGTTTCTCGTCGACGACCTGGTGCTGCGACGCGGGGGAATAGCGCCGAACATCTGCTATGGCATGGCCCAGCTGGGCCTGGAGCCGTTGCTGGTCGGCGCCGTAGGAAAGGACTTCCGAGACGACTACGAAGGCTGGCTGACCGGCCACGGCATCGACTGCGGGTCGGTGTACTACAGCGAAACCCAGCACACCGCGCGGTTCGTGAGCATCACCGACGAAGAGATGTGCCAGATCGGCTCGTTCTACGCCGGCGCCATGGCCGAGTCGAGCAAGATCGACCTCAAGCCCGTCCACGAACGTGTCGGCGGGCTCGATCTGGTTCTCGTCAGCGCCAACGACCCCGCGGCGATGCTGCGGCACAGCCGGCAGTGCCGCGAGTTGGGCGTGGAGTTCGCCGCCGACCCGTCCCAGCAGCTCGCCCGCATGGACGGCGACGCCGCCCGCGAGCTCATCGAGGGCGCGAAGTTCCTGCTCACCAACGAGTACGAGAAGGAGCTGCTGGAGTCCAAGACCGGAATGACCGACGAGGACCTCCTCAAGCAGGTGCAGGTGCGCGTCACCACGCTCGGCAAGGACGGCGTGGAGATCGTCGGCCGCGGCATGGACCGCATTCATGTGCCCGCGGCCCGGCAGATCGACGCCTACGACCCCACCGGCGTGGGCGACGGCTTCCGCGCCGGCTTCTTCGCTGCCCTGTCGTGGGGCCTGTCCGTGCGAAGGGCCGCCGAGGTGGGAAGCGCGGTCGCCACGTTGGTGCTGGAGACCGTCGGCACCCAGGAGTACACAGTCGACCCCGGCTCGTTCGTGCGCAGGCTCGGCGAGTCTTACGGGCCGGCATGCGAAGCCGACGTCGCGCCGCACCTGGCGCGCGGTCGGTAGCGCGGCGCAAACAGTTCGAAGGACGGCGCGGTGGGTGCGCCGTCCTTTTGTATGTTCTGCGAGTTGCGCAATTCGCATCGCGTTGCGCAATTCGCGATTTGCACGGGTCGGATAAATTCGCTTGCGTTCTCCGCGGCGTCCGGAGACGATCTGCTTCACGGGGCTCAAAAGCGGAGGAATTCTCAAGCTTCCAAAGATTTGACAAATTCGCTGTCAAATTGTCAAGCACTGTCAAGCGCCAGCTGCGTCTCGAGTGTGTAACAGGTCTTCCCTTTGACTTAACGCCGAGTAAAGGTTCAACTCAGCACAGCTTTTTTGTGGTTAGTGCGCCGTGAAGCCCGCGGCGCCAGCCCTTTTTAAAAAAGAAGGAGGCTGAGATGCGCTACGCGAAGCGCCTCACGGCTGTGGCGGCTGTCGCAGCCCTGGCGGTGGCCGGCTGCGGCGGAGGCGGCGGCAGCGGCGGCGAGGAAGAACTCGGCACAGGCACCTTGCGACTCGGCATGCCGGGGGGCGGCCCGCCGCACCTTTCGCCGTTCGGATCCGCCGACACGTCGAGCTCGTCGATCGTCCAAAAGATCAACGTCGGCCTCGTGGAGTACGCGCCCGAAAGCAGCGAAGCGGAGAACGTCATCGCGGAGAGCTTCGAGTCCGAAGACAACGTCACCTGGGAAGTCAAGATCCAGGAAGGATGGAAGTTCCACAACGGCGAAGAGATTACCGCCCAGACGTTCGTCGACTCGTGGAACTTCACCGCCAACGCCGAGAACGCTCCGGACAACACCTACTTCTTCACCCGGTTCGCCGGCTATGAAGAGCTCAACGAGGGCAAGGACGTCACCGAGCTTTCCGGCCTCAAAGTCGTCGACGACACCACGTTCACCGTCGAGCTGAACGCGCCGTGGCTGGCCTTCCCGACCGCGTTGGGATATGCCGCCTACTTCCCGTTGGCCGAGGCGTGCATGGCCGACGCCGAAAAGTGCGACCAGGAAGCTCCCATCGGCAACGGCCCGATGCTCTACCCCGAGGGCGAAGTCGACAAGGACGTCCAGATCGAGCTGAAGCGCTGGGACGACTACAAGGG
Organism: Stackebrandtia sp.; assembly: GCA_050742995.1. Lineage (GTDB taxonomy): Bacteria > Actinomycetota > Actinomycetes > Mycobacteriales > Micromonosporaceae > Stackebrandtia. Next base: position 3,112 of record JBOGDN010000366.1, read on the forward strand.
CACCAAGCCGCAGGTCGACACGGTGATCTACACCGTCTACACCGACGAGAACGCCCTGTGGGCGGACTTCCAGGCCGGCGAGCTCGACCTGGCCACCGCGCCCGACGCCGAATGGGAAGGCGCCTCGGCGTCCATGCCCGACCAGCTGAAGGAAGCCGTTTCCGCGAGCTTCACGTACCTGGGCTTCCCGATCTACGACGAGAAGTTCGCCGACGCGAAGATCCGTCAGGCATTCAGCCTGGCGATCAACCGCGACACCATGCGCGACGCCGCGTTCAACGGCCGGCACCGCAGCGCGGACAGCTTTACGCCTCCGGAGGTCATCCCCGGCGGCGTGGAGGGAACCTGCAACTACTGCGCCACCGACGAGGACGAGGCGAAGAAGCTGTTCGACGAGGCCGGCGGAGACGAGCTCTTCACCGACACTCTGAAGCTGTACGCCAACTCCGGAGTGGGCCACGAGGACTGGCTCGAGGCGGTCGGCAACGACCTGGAACGCGTCCTCGGCATCGAGTACAAGATCGAACTGGTCGAATGGGAGGACTACCTCGAGCTCACCAACGAGCAGAACTTCGAGGGCCCGTTCCGTCTCGGCTGGGCGCCTGACTACCCGGCCAACGAGAACTACCTGACCGGCGTGTACGGCCACGGCGCCGACAACAACAACTTCGGTTACGAAGGCGAAGAGTTCAACGAGCTCCTGGCCGAAGGCGACTCCGCCGAAAGCCTGGACGACGCCCTGGGCATCTACCAGGACGCCGAGCGCATCCTCGGCGAGGACATGCCCTGCGCCCCGCTGTTCTTCAGCGACGCGCACACCTTCATCAGCACCAACGTTGACCCGGAAACCGTGGTCTATGGTGCGTTGAACGGCTGGAACTGGGACCTCGTCAAGGTGAATTCGTAGTCGAACGTCCTTTAACTGTTCCCCCGGGTGGGGGGGGG
>JBOGDN010000367.1:0-7574 GCA_050742995.1 Stackebrandtia sp.
TCGACTTCTGGGCCGAGTGGTGCGGTCCCTGCAAGCAGCTGTCGCCGGTGCTGGAAAAGCTGGCCGCCGAGGCGGACGGCGCCTGGGTGCTGGCGAAGATCGACGTCGACGCCAACCAGCAGCTCGCCGCCGCCTTCCAGGTGCAGGGCATCCCGATGGTCGTCGCCGTGGTGGGCGGTCGCCCCGTCGACGGCTTCCAGGGCGTGCAGCCGGAGGCCTCGATCCGCCAGTGGCTGTCCAGCCTGGTCGAAGCCGCCGGGGGGGAGGCGCAGCCCGCGCCGACCGACCCGACTCTGGCGGCCGCCGAGTCGGCGCTGGAGTCCGGCGACCTCAGCGGCGCCGAGCGGGCGTTCGAGAACTATCTCTCCGACAACCCCGGCGACGCCGAGGCCGAGTCCGGTCTGGCGCAGGTGCGGCTGATTCAGCGGGTGTCGCAGATCGACCCGGCCATGGAGGAGGCCGTGTCGAACCCCAAGGACATCCCCTCGGCGTTGCTGTCCGCCGACGCCCTGGTGGTCAACGGCCGCGCCGAGGACGCCTATAACCAGCTGATCACGCTCGTCGGACGGCTCGGCGGCGAAGACCGCGAAACCGTCCGCAAGCACCTGCTCGAACTGTTCACAGTCGCCGGACCGGACGATCCGGCCGTGTTGAAAGCAAGGCGCCAGCTGGCGGCCGTGCTGTTCTGAGACTTCCCCCGTCTTCTTCCCCCTGTCGCCGACGACGCCCTCCCGTCGGCGGTTTGTGATTGGCTGATGTCGATGAGACGCATCGCCGTGATCGACGCCCCCTCGAATCTTGGGCTGCGTCCACCCACCCCGACCACGGTGCCGGGCTGCGCCAAGGCGCCCGGCGCGCTGCGCGACCGCGGCCTGGTGTCGCGGCTGGGAGCGCGTGACGCCGGCTGCCTGACGGCGCCCCGGTTCGACACCGGCGAGTGGCAGCCCGGCGACGGGGTGTCGCAGGCCGCGGAGATCGCCGCGTACTCCAGGCGGCTGGCCGACCGCGTCGACGCCGTCTCCGACGCCGGCGAATGGCCGCTGCTGCTCGGCGGCGACTGCTCCGTCCTGCTCGGCGTCGGCGTGGCGTCGCGGCGGCGCGCAAAAGCCGCCTCGGTCGCGCACGGACTCGTCTTCGTCGACGGGCACTCCGACTTCCGCCACCCCGGCAACTCGCCGTACGTGGGCGCCGCCGCAGGCGAAGACCTGGCGCTGGCGACCGGACGCGGGCAGCCCGAGCTCACCGACATCGACGGACTCCGTCCATACTTCGACTCCAAACACGTGTCCGTTCTCGGCATCCGGGACTCTGACGACCATCGCATCGAGTTGGCCGCCGTCGGCGTCTCCCATCGCACCGTGCCGCAGCTGCGTTCGGCCGGCGCGGTGCGCAGCGCGGAGTGGGCCGTCGAGCAGCTCGGCAACGTCGCCGGATTCTGGCTGCACGTGGCCGTCGACGTGCTCGATCCGTCCGTGATGCCGGCCGTCGACAGCCCGGATCCCGGCGGTATCGCCCTGCGTGAGCTGCAGCAACTGATCGAGGTGTGCGTCTCCTATGAGGAATGCCTCGGCATGGAGCTTACCGTTTTCGACCCCGACTACGACCCCGACGGCGAGTACGCCGAAGCCGTCGTCGACACCCTGGCGATCGCGCTGAGTTGACGTTCCGTCGCCCGCTGTGGCGTCTGTGGGGGCTTAGCGATCGACCGCTCCGCGTCGTAGGCTCTGTTACAGCGACGCCCACATCGGCGTGGGCGCCAACCTACTGGGAGCTGGCTAGAACGGTGTTGGCGACGATGGCAGACGAAGATCCCGGCTACGACGAGGAGATGCCTAATCGGGAGCGGTTGATCGCGGAAGCGGCGAATCTGACCGACGGCGACGAAAATCTCGCCGAGCTGGTGCGAATGTACTGGCGACTAGTTCCCGACGACGATCTGGTCGGTCGCACCGCGGCCGACCTTTATCACGTCACCGTCAAACACCGGGAGCTGGCCGCGCAGCGCCTTCCCGGTCAGGTGCGGCTTTCGGTGAACGTTTCCGAGGTCGACGAGGAGACCGACGCCGAGGAGGGTTCCCGCGAGGTCGCCACCTCGATCGACATCGTCACCGACGACATGCCCTTCCTGGTCGACTCGGTCACCGAGGCGCTGACCGCGCGCGGCCTCGACATCAACGTCGTGGTGCATCCGCAGGTCTCCGTCGTCCGCGAGGTCATGGGCGCGCTGGAGCAGGCGCCGGCCAACCCCCCCAAAGACAGTGCCGTCCGGGAAAGCTGGATGCACTTCGAGGTCGAACCCCTGCGCGACACCGACGACCCCGAGTCGCTGCACAACGACATCCTCGGCGTGCTGAACAACGTGCGCGAGTGCGTTGAAGACTGGCCGAAGATGCGCAAGGCCGCGCTCGACCTGGCCGCTGAGATCAACAGCGACGGTCACCGACTCCCGGTCCCCGACAAGGACCTGCGCGACGCCGTCGGCCTGCTGCGCTGGCTGGCCGACGAACGCTTCACGTTCCTCGGCTACCGGGAGTACCGCCTCATCGACGGCGACGACGGGCTGGCGCTGCAAGCCGTGGCCGGAAGCGGTCTCGGCCTGCTGCGCGCCGACCAGGCCAAGCCCAAGCCGCTCAGCGCCATGACCCCCGAGGCCAGCAACCAGGCCCTCGAGAAGCGGCTGCTGATCGTCACCAAGGCCAACTCGCGCTCGACGATCCACCGTCGGGCCTACATGGACTACATCGGCTTCAAGATCTTCGACGACGACGGCAACGTCGTCGGCGAACGCCGCTTCCTCGGCCTGTTCACCTCCGCGGCGTACCTGTCCTCGGTGAAGGAACTGCCGGTGGTCAGCCGCAAGGTCGCCGAAGTCATGGAGCGGTCGGGACTGCCGCCGAACAGCCACTCCGGCAAAGACCTGATGGCGATCCTGGAGACGTACCCGCGCGACGAGCTCTTCCAGACCCGCACCGACAACCTGTACCACACGGTCATGGGCGTGCTGCGGCTCGCCGGACGCCGGCGGCTGCGGCTGTTCGCCCGCCGCGATTCATACGGCCGGTTCTTCTCGTGCCTTGTGTACCTGCCGCGCGACCGGTTCAACACCGTCAACCGGATCAAGATCGAAAAGATCCTGCTCAAGCGGTTCAACGGAATCGGAGTCGACTTCTCCACACTGGTCTCCGAGGCGGTGCTGGCGCGGATCCACTTCACCGTGCGCATCGACCCGGACAACCCCCCCGGCCCCGTCAACGTCGACGAGGTGCAGGAGGAGCTCGTCGAGGCCACCCGGTCCTGGGACGCCGACTTTGAGGCCACGCTCGGTCAGCAGTTCGGCCACGAACAGGCCAAGCAGCTGTACTCGCGCTACGTCGACGCGCTGTCCAACACGTATAAAGACGAGCACTCGCCGTATGAGGCGGCCAAGGACCTGGCCAAGTTCGAGCTGATCAACGAGCCGGGCGACCTGGCGTTGCACTTCTACCGCAGGCGCAAGAACGACGACAACGTGCGCTTCAAGGTGTTCCGCTCCGGCGAGCCGCTGATGCTGTCGGAAGTGTTCCCGGTGCTGCACTCGCTTGGCGTGCGCATCGCCGACGAGCATCCCTACACGACCCGACGCGACGACGAGGAGGTGTGGCTGCACGACTTCGGACTGCGGCTGCCCGACGTCGACGTCCAGGTCCCGGAGGTGCGCGCCAAAGTCGAAAACGCCTTCTCCGCGTCCTGGCGCGCAGAGGCCGAGACCGACGAGCTCAACGAGCTGGTCTTGCGCGCCGGCCTGACGTGGCGGCAGGTCGTGATCGTGCGCTCCTACGTCAAGTACCTGCAGCAGGCCGGAAGCGTCCACTCGCTGAACTTCATCGCCGCGACCCTCGGGTCGCACCCGAAGCTCACCGGACTGCTGGTGTCGCTGTTCGAGACGCGTTTCGACCCGAGCCTGGAGCTGACGTCTCAGGCGCGCGACGACCGAAGCGACGAGCTGGCCGCCGAGTTCGAAGCCGCCCTCGAGGACGTGCCGAGCCTCAACGCCGACAGGATCCTGCGTTCGCTGCTCGGCCTGATCCGCGCCACTCTGCGCACCTCGTACTACCAGCGCGGGGCCGGAGGCCGCCCCAAGCCCTACGTGGCGTTCAAGATGGACCCGAAGTCGATCCCCGAGCTGCCGGAACCGCGCCCGGCCTTCGAGATCTTCGTCTACTCGCCGCGCTTCGAAGGCGTCCACCTGCGCTTCGGCAAGGTGGCCCGCGGCGGGCTTCGCTGGTCCGACCGCCGCGAGGACTTCCGCACCGAGGTCCTCGGACTGGTCAAGGCCCAGATGGTGAAAAACGCGGTCATCGTCCCGGCCGGCTCCAAGGGCGGCTTCGTGCTCAAGCACCCGCCCGCCGACCGCGAGAGCTTCCAGGCCGAGGGCGTGACCTGCTATAAGGCGTTCATCTCGGCGTTGCTCGACGTCACCGACAACCTCGACCCCGGATCCGGCAAGGTCGTGCCTCCGCCGGACGTGGTGCGCCACGACGGCGACGACACCTACCTGGTGGTCGCCGCCGACAAGGGCACCGCGACCTTCTCCGACATCGCCAACGAGATCTCGGCCAAGTACGGGTTCTGGCTGGGCGACGCCTTCGCCTCGGGCGGCTCGGTCGGCTACGACCACAAGAAGATGGGCATCACCGCGCGCGGCGCGTGGGAGTCGGTGAAGCGGCACTTCCGGTTCATGGACCTCGACACGCAGACCCAGGATCACACCTGCGTCGGCGTCGGCGACATGGCCGGCGACGTGTTCGGCAACGGCCTGCTGTGCTCGCCGCACACGCGTCTGGTGGCGGCGTTCAACCACATGCACATCTTCATCGACCCCGACCCCGACACCGCGGCCGCCTACGCCGAACGCCAGCGGATGTTCGCGCTGCCGCGGTCGACGTGGGACGACTTCGACAAGGGCGTCATCTCCGCCGGAGGCGGGGTGTGGTCGCGCAACGCCAAGTCCATTCCGGTGTCCGCGCAGGCGCGTCGCGCCCTGGGCATCGACGACGACGTCGCCGAACTGCCCCCGAGCGCGCTGATCAAGGCGATCCTGACCGCCGACGTCGATCTGCTGTGGAACGGCGGCATCGGCACCTACGTCAAGGCCTCGACCGAAACCCACGCCGAGGTCGGCGACAAGAGCAACGACGTGCTGCGCGTCGACGGCGCCGACCTGCGCTGCACCGTGATCGGCGAGGGCGGAAACCTGGGTCTCACCCAGCGCGGACGCGTCGAGTTCGCCCGCGCTGGCGGCAGGGTCGCCACCGACTTCATCGACAACTCCGGCGGCGTCGACTGCTCCGACCACGAGGTCAACATGAAGATCTTGCTGTCGCGAGCCGTCAACGCCAACGAGCTGGGCGCCGCCGACCGCGACAGCCTCCTGATGGACATGACCGAGGAGGTCGGCGACCTGGTGCTGGTCGACAACTACGACCAGAACGCCGCCCTGGCCAACGCCGACGCGCAGGCGAGCAGGCTGCTTTCGGTGCACCGTCGACTCATCCGGTACCTGCAGAAGCACGCCGGACTCGACCGGGAGCTTGAGGCGCTGCCCAGCGACAAGGAGATCGCCGTGCGCTCCGCCGCCGGCGAGGGTCTCACCGAGCCGGAGCTGGCCGTGCTGCTGTCGTACGTCAAGCTCAACCTCACCGACCTGATCGCCGTGTCGGACCTGCCGGACGAGGCGTGGACGACGCGGACGCTCGTGGAGTACTTCCCCGAGCCGATGCGGGAACGCTTCTCGCGCCGCATGCCGGAGCACCCGCTGCGCCGCGAGATCGTCACCACGGTGCTGGTCAACGAGGCGGTCAACCGCGGCGGCCTCTCCTACGTGTTCCGCGTGGCCGAAGAGACCGGCGCAGAGATCGCCGACGTGGTGCGCGCCTACGTGATCGTCCGCGACGTGTTCGACCTGCCCGACGTGTGGGCCCAGATCGAGGCGCAGGACAACAAGATCCCGGCCAAGGCGCAGACCGCGGCGATGTTGGTCGTGCGGCGGCTGCTCGACCGAGGCGTGCGCTGGCTGGTGCAAAACCGCAGCGCGCCGCTTGACGTGGCGGGCGAGATCGCCAGGCTGCGTTCGGGAGTCTCGGCGCTGCTGCCGCGGCTGAGCGAACTGCTGCGCGGCACCGAGCGCGACGGGTTGAACGAGTACGTCCAGATCCAGCTCGACAAGGGCGTGCCTCAGGAGCTCGCCGAGCGCGTCTGCGCCCTGATGTACGGATTCGCGCTCGTGGACGTCGTCGACGTCGCCGAGACCGTCGGCGAGGACGTGGAGACCGTCGCCGACGTGTACTTCACGGTGACCGCGCGGTTCCACGCCGACAACCTGCTCAACAAGATCTCGGCGCTCGCCCGCGACGACCGTTGGCAGACGCTGGCGCGCATGGCGCTGCGCTACGACCTGTACGCGGCCCTCGCTGCGGTCACCACGCAGGTCATGGCGTCCACCCCGAACGACACGACGCCGGAGCAGCGGGTCGAGCAATGGGAGCACGACAACGCCGCGACCCTGAACCGGGTGTACAGCGCCATGGAGGAGTTCGCCTCTTCCGGGGCCGACCTGGCGGCGCTTTCGGTGCTGCTGCGTCAAATCCGCACCGTGGCGCAGGCTTCGGCCTCCCGGGCGACTCGTCCGTAACTTTTGCATAATTAGATATCCAAGGGCTTCCATGCGGAGTCGGGTCGTGGTAGGAAATTGACGAAGGTCTATCAGCCTTCAGAGAAAAACTACGCGTCCCGACCCCCATGGGAGCCCCATATGTCTTCTCGACCCTTGTTTTCACGCCGCACCGTGATTCGCGGGGCGTTCGCTCTCGGCGCCGGCGCGGCCGTCGCCGGCGGCACGCTGCTGACGAGCAGGCTCGCGTTCGCCGACGACACCCTCGCCGTGCCCGAGCCGGAGATCGACGGCACCGAAGTCTGGGGCGCCAACCCGGACGACGGCAGTCTGTACATGCACGACTTCGCGCCCTCGTACCTCGTGGTGCACCACACCACGTACCCCAACACCACCGACTACTCCCGCGAGCAGGCCCACGCCCACGCGCGCGAGGTGCAGCGCCTGCACCAGGAGGACAACGGCTGGGCCGACACCGGCTACCACTTCATCGTCAGCCGCGGAGGATTCATCACCGAAGGCCGGCACCGCAGCCTCGAGGGTCTGCGCGACGGCGGCATGTTCGTGCACGGCGCCCACGCCAACGCCCCTGCCAACAGCGAGTCTGTCGCGGTGAGCCTGGAAGGCGACTACACCGGCGAGCAGCCGACTCAGGAGCAGTGGGACAGCCTGGTGGAGATGCTCGCCCACGCGTGCTCGCAGTACGGCATCGCGCCCGACGGAGAGGCGTTCATCATCGGACACCGCGACGCCCCGAACAACAGCACCGCGTGCCCCGGAGACAGCTTCCACCCGCGCCTGGGCGAGCTGCGCGAGGCCGTGCGCCAGCGCCTCAACGAAGGCTGAGCCTGACCACGCTCCTGTCGGCGACAGTGGACTCTTGTCGCCATCTGCTCAGACGGCTTCGGGCTCCGACCGCGACGTG
>JBOGDN010000368.1:0-2438 GCA_050742995.1 Stackebrandtia sp.
CCTTTCCACGGCCGGCGACGAATCCTGGGTCAACAACCTCGCGGTGCGCGCCGCTCGACAGCGCCGGGGCGTCGGCGCGGCGCTGCTGACCGACCTGCTCGCCGAAGCCGACCGGCGCGGATCGGGCGCCATAGCGCTCGAGGTCGCCGTGGACAACGCACCCGCGCAGCGCCTGTACGACGCCTTCGGCTTCGAGGGCGTGGGGATCCGCCGGGGCTACTATCAGCCGAGCAACACCGACGCCCTGGTGATGATGCGGAGGACGGGCGATGGCGACTGAGCCGCTGGTGCTGGGAATCGAAAGCTCCTGCGATGAGACCGGCGCGGCCGTGGTGCGCGGCCACACCCTGCTCGGCGACGCGCTGTCGTCGAGTATGGACTCGCATGCCCGCTTCGGCGGCGTGATCCCCGAAGTCGCCGCCCGCGCGCACCTGGAGGCGATGACGCCCGTCGTCGACAAGGCCCTCGGCGAAGCCGGGGTGAAGCTCGCCGACGTCGACGCGATCGCCGTCACCGCCGGCCCCGGCCTGGCCGGCGCGCTGCTTGTCGGCCTTTCGGCGGCCAAGGCGTACGCGCTGGCGGCGGACAAGCCGCTGTACGGCGTCAACCATCTTGTCGCCCACATCGCGGTGGACACGTTGGAAAACGGGCCGTTGCCAGGTCCCGTCGCCGGCCTCCTCGTCTCCGGAGGCCACACCGCACTGCTGCTGGTCGAAGACCTCGCCAAGCAGGTCACGCTGCTTGGCGAAACTCTCGACGACGCCGCAGGCGAGGCCTACGACAAGGTCGGCCGCCTGCTCGACCTGCCCTTCCCCGGCGGCCCCCACATCGATCAGCACGCCCAAAACGGCGACCCCGAAGCGATCGCCTTCCCCCGCGGCCTCATGGCAACCCGCGACATGGACAAGCACCGCTACGACTTCTCCTTCTCGGGGCTGAAGACCGCGGTGGCGCGCTGGATCGAGGCCCGCCGGCGCGCCGGCGAACCCGTACCCGTCGACGACGTCGCCGCCTCCTTCCAAGAAGCGGTGTGCGACGTGCTCACTCGCAAGGCCGTCGCGGCCGCCCGCGACCACGGAGCCGACACGCTCCTGCTCGGCGGCGGAGTCGTCGCCAACTCCCGCCTGCGCGCCCTGGCCGCGCAGCGCTGCGCCGAAGCCGGCCTACACCTGCGCCACCCGCAACGCCGCCTGTGCACCGACAACGGCGCCATGGTCGCGGCGCTGGGCTCCCACCTGGTCGCCGCCGACGTCCCGCCCTCCCCGCTGACCATCCCCGCCGTCTCCAACCTCCCCGTCACCAAGATCAGCCTCACATGATCGAGGTCGGCGCCCTGCGGGCGCAAGATCGCGAACGGTGGGAAGTCTTGGCGCGCGAGTACAAGGCCTTCTACGAGACCGTTGAAACCGACGAGTGCTACAAGGCGACGTGGGGACGCCTGATGCGCGGCGAGGAGCTGCACGGCGTCGCCGCGCGAGTCGACGGACGCCTGGTCGGCATCGCCCACTATCTGTTCCACGCCAACGTCTGGTCGGCCGGCGCCTGCTATCTACAGGATCTTTTCGTCGCGCGGGAGGCGCGCGGCATGGGGGCGGCGCGAGCGCTGATTGACCATGTGGCCGCGGCGACGCGGGATCGGGGCCTGCCGCGGCTGTACTGGAACACCAAACAGGACAACGCCCGCGCTCGCGCGCTGTACGACAAGGTGGCGCGGTTTCGCGGCTTCATCACTTACGAGTACCCGCTTTAGGGTTCCAGCAGGCGCTGGAGGTGGGGGGTTACCTGCCATTGGCGGGTGAGGGATTCGTACTCTTCGCGGCGGCGCGGATCTGCGGCGGCGCCGGTGTAGGTCGCGCGCAACAGGGTGTTGCGGGGCGTGTGGGCGGAGTCGACGAATTCGATCACGTCGACGCGGTAGCCGTGGAGTTCGAGCAGGCTGGCGCGCAGCGCGTCGGTGAGCACGTCGGCGAAGTGCTCGCGCAGGATTCCGTCGGCTGTCAGCGCGCGGTACGGGGTCGGCGTTTCGGCGCGGCGCAGCTGTGCGGCCACGTCGTGGTGACAGCACGGCGCGGCCAGGATGCTGCGCGCCCGCAGCGTCACGCCCCGCGCCAGCGCGTCGTCGGTGGCGGTGTCGCAGGCGTGCAGCGCCAGCACGACGTCGACGTTCTCCAACGGCGCGTCGGCGGCGGTCGCGGCGACGAAACGCACGTCCTCGGCGCACTCCAGCCGGCGTGCCAGCTCGGTGTTGCGGCGCCGCTGGTCGTCGCGCACGTCGACTCCGACGACGCGCGCCCGGCGGCCCCGGCTCGCCAGGTATCGGTACATCGCGAACGTCAAGTAGGCGTTGCCGCAGCCCAGATCCGCCACGGACAGCGGGCCGTCGCCGTCGGGCAGCAGCGGCTCGGCCGCGCGCAGGAACGCGTCGACCTGACGACGCT
>JBOGDN010000369.1:0-4625 GCA_050742995.1 Stackebrandtia sp.
GCCGGCTGCTCTGCCAATTGAGCTACTGGGGAATGGTGTTGCCCATGGCTTGACGCCGTCGGGCGAACCCGCAACAGAGTACAGCAGGATGAGCACAGCCCGTCAACTAGGTTGGGCGGCGGGTGTGTCCGGTTTCCGGCTCCCGGCGTCTGAGCCGGCGCGTCGAGGCAGAATTGGGGCTTAGGGGAATCGTCCCTGACACCGATTCGACAGGAGACGAACTATGCGCAAGTTGATGTTCGCGGCGGGAGTGGCGGTCGGATACGTCCTCGGCTCGCGGGCCGGTCGGGAGCGCTACGAGCAGATCGTCGGGATGGCCCGCAAGTTTCGGCAAAGTCCCGCGATCCACAACGCCGCCGAGTCGCTGAAACACCAGACCGGTCACGTGGCCGGCGTGTGCCGCGACCGGGTCATGGAGACCGACCTCGTCGGCCGGCTCTTCAACGCCAACCGCGAGACCGACCTCGTCGACGACAACGAACCGAAGCCGCAGTACTGGGAGACCGCCGGGGTGACGACGCCCGCGCGCGCCAGCCGCGACCGCAACGGCACGCAGCAGGGGTTCTAAGCGTCGCCTGGACGTTTATTCCGGGGCTTCGCGGCGGTTCAGCCGCACCACGGCCACGCCGCCGCCGACGGCGACCGCGCCCACCCAAAACAGAAACGACAGCTCGTAGGGCCACCGCGGCGCGGCGGCGTCGGTGCGCACCGTCTGCGGCCCTTCGACGCCGGCCGCCCACAGGATTCCGCCCCTGAGCATCCGCATGAAGTCGCCGTCTTGGTACGTGCCGCCCGCATGCCCAAGGGACGTGTACCAGGAGCGTCCGTCGTCGACGGACCGGCACCACGTCACCGGGTGCTGCGCGTCGCTTGTGCTGTCGGGGACCGTGGCCAGGACCTTCATGCCGGGCAGCGTCGACGGCGAGCGGTCGAAGCGATACCACTGGTCTTGGTGGTCCTCCCAGGTCTCGAGCATCCCCTCGGTGGAGGGGTGCCCGGTGTCGACGGTGACGGTCCGGGTCGACTCCGGGTCGTCCTCGCCTTCGACGGCGAAGGCGCCGACGAGCTCGTGGAAGTATCCCCAGTCGGGTTCGGTGCGCGCCGCGCCGTGGACGCCCACGAACCCTCCGCCTTCCTTCACCCAGTCGTGAAACGCCTCCTGCTGCTGCTCGTCGAGGACGTCGCCGTAGGTGTTGAGCCACACCACGACGTCGTACTCGGCCAGGCTTTCGGGCGTGAACCGCTCGGCGTCGTCGGTCACCTCGACGGTGAATCCGTAGCGGCGGCCGTTCATCTCCAAGTGCTCGCCGGCGCGCGGCGTCGAGGCGTGGGCCTGGTCGGCGTCGGCGGCGGCGGTGAACACCAGGACGTGGGGAGCGCCGTCAGAGGCGACGGCCGGCGAGGGGACCGCCAGCGGCAAGGCGGCCGCGGCGACGCCGGCGACGGCCAGCCACACCCGAGTCAACATGGCCTCAAGTTACCTGAGCTACTTATAAAGCAGCCTGCCCATCCGCCGCGCCGAGATCAGCACGCCCACGACGCCAACGGCCAGCAGGTAGGCGGCGTTGCCGAGCAGGCTCCATTCGGGAACGCCGAGCGACAGGCCGCGCACCAGTTCGATCCCGTGGTAAAGCGGCGAGACGTACACCAGCTGCTGCAGCCCGGGCGGGTAGCTTTCGATCGGCGTGAACGTGCCGGAGAACAGGAACATCACGAACATCAGCGAGATGACCCAGTCGAAGTCAGTCCAGCTTTTGAAGAACGTCGTCAGCGTCAGGCCGATGCCGACGAACGCGCAGCCCACCAGCGTCGTCGCCGGCAGCGCAAGCAGCGCCCACCACGAGGCGAGCATGCCCATGACGCCCATGACGGCCACGAACGCCAACGCGTATACGAACGCGCGGATCAGCGCCCACATCGCCTCGCCCAGCGCGATGTCCATGGGCCGTAGCGGGGTGGCGATGACCGCGTCGTAGAGCTTGGCGAACTTCAGCTTCCCGAAGACGTTGAAGGTCGTTTCGGCGACGACGGCGAACATCGCGGAGTTGGCCAGCATCGCCGGGGCGACGAAGACGGCGTAGTCGACGCTGCGCCCGTCGGGCAGCGCGATCTGCCCCACCAGCGCGCCCACGCCGACGCCCAGGCCGAGCAGGTAGATCATGGGCTCGGCGACGCCGGAGAGCATCAGCAGCCACGCCCTGCGGTGCACGAAGTAGTTGCGCTCCATCACCGCGCCCGGACGCATGGTGCGCACCCGCATCAGCTGTGCGGCGGCCAGTGTCATCATCGGCGGTCCTTTAGATCGTCAGTCGTCGCAGCAGGGCTTTGTTCGCGACCCAGCAGCCGCCGGCGCCCAGGGCGACGAGGTACGCGGCGTGGGCGAGCAACGGCCAGCCGGTGTCGACTCCCGTGGTCGCCCAGCGGCACAGTTCGGCGGCGTGCCACAGCGGCGAGATCCAGGCGGCCGACTGCAGCGCCGGCGGCAGTTGCGACAGCGGGAAGAAGATGCCCGACAGCAGGCTCAGCGGCACGATGCCGAAGCGGTGGATGATCGACAGCGCGACCTCGTTTTTCACCCACACCGAGTAGGCGTAGACCCAGCCGACGGTGGAGAAGGCCACGCCGGCGGCCGCGAGCGTCGCCAGCGGGGCCCACGGCGAGGAGACCAGCCCGAAGGCGGTCATGACCAGCAGGAACACCACGCCGGCGACCGTGCCGCGCAGCAGGCCGTACAGCAGGTGGCCGCCGAGGATCTGCCCCGGGGTCAGCGGGGAGGCCTGCATGGCGCGGTACTGCTTGCCCCAGCGCAGCGCCCCGAAGACGGGCCAGGTCATCTCTCCGGCGACGATCTGGAATCCGGTCGACGCCAGCAGCCCGGGGGCGACGAAGTGGACGTAGTCGACGCCGCCGAGCGCGGAGGTGTTCTCGACGTGGGCGCCGACGCCGAATCCGATGCCCAGCAGAAAAAGCACGGGCATGACGAAGTTGGATATGAGCGAGCCGTGCCAGACGCGGCGGTAGTTGTGCAGCCAGTGTTCGAAGGCGTAAAGGGTTCCGGCGATCACGTGAGAGTCCTAATCGACCAGGCTGCGGCCGGTCAGGCGCAGGAAGACGTCTTCGAGGGTGGCGCGGCGCTCCAGCACGCTCGAGGGGCGCACGCCGCGGGCGTGCACCGCGGCCGCGGCGGCTTCGCCGCTGTCGGCGTACAGCAGGATGCGGTCGGGCAGCGCCTCGATCTGCTCGCAGACGCCGTCGAGTTCGGCGGCGATCTCGGCGAGCTCGTCGGTGTGTTTTCCGCCGAAGCGCAGCTCGACGACTTCCTTGGTGACGTGGCGGTCGATGAGTTCGCGCGGTGAGCCTTCCGAGGCGATCTTGCCGGCGTCCATGATGACCAGGCGGTCGCACAGCTGCTCGGCTTCGTCCATGTAGTGCGTGGTGAGGATGACGGTGATGCCGCGCTGTTTGAGCCGGAAGAGCCGCTCCCACACCAGGTGTCGGGCTTGCGGGTCGAGGCCGGTCGTGGGCTCGTCGAGCATGAGGACGTCGGGTTCGTTGACGAGGGCGCGGGCGATGGTCAGGCGGCGCTTCATGCCGCCGGACAGCTCTTCGACGCGCGTGTCGGCGCGGTCGGAGAGCCGGACGAACTCCAGCAGCTCGGCGGCGCGTTTCCTGGCGATCTTGTATCTGATGCCGAAGTAGCGCGCGTACACCACCAGGTTCTCGAAGACCGTGATCTCTGTGTCCAAAGTATCGTCCTGGGGGACGACGCCGAGCCGTGCGCGGATCCGCGCGCCCTCGGAGACGGTGTCGAGGCCCATGACGGTCAGCCGCCCGCCGGTGGGTTTGGAGACGCAGCCGATCATGCGCATGGTCGTGGACTTGCCGGCGCCGTTGGGGCCCAGGAAGCCGAAGGCTTCGCCGGGGGCCACCTGGAAGTCGACTCCGTCGACGGCGACGGCCTGCCCGTAGCGCTTGGTCAGGTCGTGGGCTGCGATCAGCGGTTTTTCGTCCGACACACCGCGGACGTTAAACCGCGTCTGCGACATAGGCAACTTGTTTCGACAAGAATGTGACCCGAAGCGCTCGCGCTTCCCGCTCTACAGTCCGCCGGCTGTCTGCTCCTTGAGGCCGCGCACCTGCTGCTCGAGCGCGAGCAGTTCGCCGAACATGCGCATGTACTCTTCCTCGGCTTCGGTGGGGTTGACGCGCTGCAGCTTCGACTTCAGGTCGCGGACCTTGCGTTCGGTGGCCGGCAGCCGCACCCGCGCCAGCGTGGTGTTGACGTATTGCGCGTCGGGCTCGGCGCCGGTGCGCATCGGTTCGACGGCGAGTTCGGCCACCAGCGCCCCGGCGGCCAGGTCTTCGCATTCCTGGGTGACCGCGGCGATCCAGTTCGCGCCTTCGGGTGCGGCGGCCGCGCCGCCGGCGCGCGCCACGGCCTGGCGGACGACCGCGTGCAGCGGCTCGGAGTAGAAGGTCTCGTCGACCTCGTCGAAGTAGGGACCGGCCACGTCTGGCCGCTGCAGCGCGAGTTTCAACGCTTCGCGTTCGGCCGCCTCCTGGGGTCCGACGGGCGGCCTCCGCCGCCTCTCGCACGCGGGTCGACCGGCGGCGCGGCGCCGGAG
>JBOGDN010000370.1:0-3388 GCA_050742995.1 Stackebrandtia sp.
GGTCCGACCGCGGTGATCGGGGACGGCCCGCCCGGCGCGTACGGCCCCGGCGGCGGCGTGTGCACGCCGACGGGCGCCTCGGGAGAAGGCGCTTCCGCGCCGGCGCCCGGCGACTCGACGCCGGGGAGAGTCTCGGGGTTGTCCTTCGGCGTGGGGTCGTCCTCCGGAGTGCTCGGCTGCGACGGCGCGTCGGCGGCCGCGGGAGGCTCCGGCGGTGCGGCTTCCTCCGACCGCGACGCCGGCGCTTCGGCCTGAGCCTCAGCCTCCGCGCTGTCGATCCCCTCCGGCGAACGCTCCGCCTGCTCGGGCTGAGATGCGGCTTCGGAAGGCCCCGCCTCAGCCCGACTGCGCCCCTCGGCGTCGTCGTTGCGTCTTTCCTGCTGCTCTTCCATAGATCACAGCATTACCCGGTCAGCTTTGACGAGACTGTGGAATAGCTAGGAATTAGTTGAGACTTCCGCGGCGCGGCGTCAGCCGTCTTCGCTCGACGGCTCCGCGGCGCCGGCGGCGGTCGGGTCGACGGGCAGCCTGACGGTGAAGACGCTGCCCTGTCCCACCTGCGAATTCACCGCGACAGCGCCGTCGTGCGCGGCGACGATCGCGGCCACGATGGCCAGCCCGAGTCCGGTGCTTCCGGCAAGGCGCGACCGGGCCTTGTCTGCTCGGTAGAACCGCTCGAAGACCCGGCTCAGCTGTTCTTCGGTCATGCCGGGCCCGTCGTCGACGACCTCGACGACGACTTCGGCGCCGTCCACGCTCAAACGCACGTCGACGGAGGCGTCGGGGCCGGTGTGCCGCACCGCGTTGTTCACCAGGTTCGACATCACCTGACGCAGCTGCAAGTCGTCGCCGCGCACCACGAACGGCCCGCCTTCGGTCTCCAGCTCGATCCGGCGGCCTTCGGCGACGACGCGAGTCGCCGCGACGGTGTCGAGAGCCACACTGAGCATGTCGACCTCGCGGCGCTCCATGGTGCGTTCCCGGTCAAGACGCGCAAGCAGCAGCAGGTCCTCGACCAGCATGCCCATCCGGGTGGCCTCGTCTTCGATGCGACGCATCAGGTTGCCGGCTTCGTCCGGCGGCACGTCGCCGCGCTGCCGGTACAACTCGGCGAACCCGCGCACGGTGGTCAGCGGGGTGCGCAGCACGTGGCTGGCGTCGGCGACGAAACGGCGCATCCGGTCCTCCGAGGCCAGCGCCCGCTCCTCGGAAGCCTCCCGCGCGGCAAGCGCGGATTCGATTCTGCCGAGCATGATGTTGAACGCGCGGCCGAGCTGGCCGACTTCGGTGGTCGCGTCCCAGCTGGGCACGCGTTGCGACATGTCGCCCGCGGCGATCGCGGTGGCGGTGTTCTGCATCTCCTTGAGGGGATACAGGCTGGCGCGCACCAGGGCGACGCCCATGGCCGCCAGCCCGGCAAGCACCCCGGCGCCGACGAGCAGGTCGATCCAGATCAGACGGTTCACCGTGCGGTCGACCTCGCGCAGCGGGGCGGCCAGCGCCCACACCTGCTCGTCGCCGCCGCCGAGCGGGTCGACGACGCGCGCGAAGATCCGCCAGTTGATGGTGCCGTCGACGGACGGCAACGTGAATGCCTCGTTGTTGTTCTCGCGCAAGAGTTCGGCGGTGAGCCGGGGCAGCTCCTTGGCCGAGAATCTGGCGAAAACCGGCGACATCTCCCCCGAGCTGCCCACGTAGACGGCGTAGTCGCTCATGAAGCCCTCTTCGAGCGTGATCAGCTGCTCGGCGTGGCCCTTGTCGAATCGCTCCTCGAGGTCGTCGTCGACCTGGGTCGTCATGTACCCCCTCAAGGAGGTCACGTTGGCGAGGCTCGTCAGCAGCAAGGCCACCGCCACCAGCAGCATCACCAGGCTGACGAGCCGCACGCGCAGCGGTATGCGCTCCCAGCGCGTCCGTACGTCCCGCGGAATGTCCGCGATCCTCACGACGGGGACCGCAGGACGTACCCGATGCCCCGCAAGGTCTGGATCAGTCGAGGCTCGGAGTTGTCGATCTTGCGCCGCAGGTAAGACACATAGGACTCCACGATTCCGTCGTCCCCTCGGAAGTCGTAGCGCCACACGTGGTCCAGGATCTGGGCCTTGGACAGCACTCTCCCCGCGTTGACCATGAAGTACCGCAGCAGCTTGAACTCGGTCGGCGACAGCTGGACGGGACGGCCCGCGCGCCACACCTCGTGGGTCTCCTCGTCCAGCTCCAGGTCGGCGTACTGCAGCCGCGGCGGCGGCGGCACGTCGCCCTTGCTGCGCCGCAGCACGGCGCGGATGCGGGCGATCACCTCTTCGAGGCTGAACGGCTTGGTGACGTAGTCGTCGCCGCCGAGGGTGAGCCCACGCACCTTGTCCTCCACGGCGTCGCGCGCGGTCAGGTACACGATCGGCGTGCGGTCCGAACCCGAGCGGATGCGCCGCGCGACCTCGAAGCCGTCGAAGTCGGGAAGCATGACGTCGAGCACCACCAGGTCCGGCCGGTGACGGGTCACCGCCCGAACCGCCTCTTCGCCCCCCGTGGCCTGGTGCACGGCGAATCCCGCGTACCGCAGGCTGGTAGCCAGCAATTCGCAGATGTTGGGGTCGTCCTCGACGACCAGCAAAGCCGCCTCGGCCTGCCCGTTCTCTTCTGCCGCCATGCTCCTATTTTGGTGCAAGATCGCTGCGATCGCACTGAGTACTGACTGAGAACATGCTGGGAATCACGCATTTTACGACCATTTGCGCATTTCCAAGGCTTTTGCGAGGGTTTTTCGAAAGTTCGTGTTCATCGCACTACATGTGCGGCCGCTTAATCAGATACGCTGAAACCTCCCGCCCGGCGTCTCCCGCACCGGCGCCGTCCGGGTGACGCAGGCCCTTACCCAAGGGCGCCGACTACAGACCGCTATGGGGCGCAGATGACGCTGTCGATCGCTACTCGCACGGCCGCAGACGGCGGCATGGTCCTGACGCTTGAAGGCGAAGTGGACTACGCAACCGCACCACAGATCCGCGAGACCATCACCAACGGGCTCCGCACCGCCAGCCTGTCGTATATCAAAGTCGACGTCGCCAAGGTGACCGTCCTCGACTCGACGGGCATCGGCACACTCGTGGTCGGATACCGGATCGCCAGAGACATGGGCGTTCCGGTCACCGTCGTCAATCCCACCAAGTTCATCACCAGATTGTTCACAGTGGTGGGAGCCGAGGAGCTGCTCGAGGAGCCGACCGACGCGTTCGCGGGTGCAACTGAACCGGGACGCGCCGCGTTAACCGAACCAGATCCGTAAAGGACCACGACGAGCCGTCGCGCATCGCGCGGCGGCTCGTTCGCGTTTACGGCGGCGGCGCCCGGCGATCCGCCGTGCTAGGGTACGCCTCGTGCGATGCGA
>JBOGDN010000371.1:0-8520 GCA_050742995.1 Stackebrandtia sp.
GCCGCGGCCTCGGCGAGGTCGGCGCCGGCGAGGCGGGCGGCCAGGAAGCCGCCGGCGAAGGCGTCGCCCGCCCCGACAGTGTCGACCACCTCGACGTCGACGGCCGGCACTTCGGCGACGATCTCGCCGAGACGCGCCGCGATCGCCCCGCCGTCTCCCAGGGTCACCGCGGCCGCGCCGTGTCGGAGGCTGAGAGCTCGCGCGGCCGACTTCGGGTCTTCGGCTCCGCTGAGCAGTCGGGCTTCGTCGAGGTTGGGCAGCAGCAGCGCGGCCGATCGGGCGTCGCGGCTGAACTGGTCCGGGCCGTACTCGGTCAGAAAGCCCGTCGACGCCGGGTCGACGCTGGCAGGCACGCCGCGCCGGGCGGCGGCGTCGAGGATCGTCGCCGCGAGCAGCCTGCCCGGCGGAGCGAACCAGATGTAGCCCGACAAGTGCACCAGGTCGGCGGAGTCCAGCAGCTCCTCGTCCCAGTCGTCGAGGCACAGTGTGGCTCCCGCGCCTCGGTCGGTGATCATCGTGCGTTCGCCGTGGGAGTCCAGGAGCGCCACCAATACGGCGGTGGCGTGGTCGTCGGCGACCCGCAGCCGCGGCCGCACCCCGGCTCGTGAAAGCGAGGAGGAGTGCCACTCGACGCCGTCGGCGCCGACACGGGCGAGCAGGCTGGTTTCGGCGCCGCGGCGGGCGGCCCACGCCGCGGTGTTCGCGCCGGAGCCTCCGGGGCGCATGCGGATCCGGGCCGAGACGTCGGTGCCGGGATTCAACGGTCCTTCGGGCGCGGCCACCACGTCGGTGACCACGTCGCCGACGACGAGCAGACGCCCGCTCACGGCCTTAAACTCCGGCCCAGGCCGTGGCGACGCGCCCGCCGAGCACGACGTTGCCGCGCACCGCGGCGAGGTTGGCCTCGAGCGAGGCGCCGTCGGTGTGGTCGACCAGGTAGGTCAGCAGGAACGGCGTGACGTCCTGGCCGGCGATCCCGTGGCGTTCGGCCGCGTCGAGCCCGGCGGCGAGCACCCGGTCGTGCAGTCGGGGGTCGAGCTGTTCGTCCTCCGGAAGCGGGTTGGCCAGCACCAGCGCGCCGCGCGGACCGGTGAAGGAATCCTGGGCGTTCATGATCGCCACGACCTCCGCAGGCTTGGAGACCGTCCAGTCCACGGGCAGGCCGGACGAACGCAGATAGAAGCCGGGGAACTCATCGGCGCCGTAGCCGACTACGGGGACGTTCAGCGTCTCCAGGCGCTGCAGCGTCGCGGGAACGTCCAGAATCGACTTCACGCCGGCGCACACGACGGTGATCCGGGTCCGGCTGAGCAGGTTGAGGTCGGCCGATTCGTCCTGGTCGCCGACCCAGCCGCGGTGCACCCCGCCCAGGCCGCCGGTGGCGAACACGCGGATGCCGACCTGGGCGGCCAAGTGAGCGGTGGCCGACACCGTGGTGGCGCCGCTGGCGCCCGTGGCCGCGGCCGGCGCGAGGTCCCGGTATCCCAGCTTGCGCATGGACTCGTCGGAGGCGACGCGGTCCAGCTGTCTGGCGTTGAGGCCGACGTGCGCGACGCCGTCGAGGACGGCGATCGTGGCCGGTGTGACGCCGTCGCGGCGCAGCAGGTTCTCCAGGTCGACGGCGGTCGTCAGATTGCGGGGCCGGGGGAGACCGTGGGAGATGAGGGTCGACTCCAACGCCACCACCGGGCGGCCGTCGGAGACGGCGGCGGCGACTTCGGCGGACAGCGACAGGTGCGAGGACGGCACTGCGGCTCCGTTCGACATAAGACACGTGACTCCAGACGATACTGGCCAGACGTGCTCGCCGCATACGGCCGCAGGCGGAATCGGCGTCAGATCACACGCGACCGTCGCGGTTCGCCGTTGTCGGCGGCGGGCTTGTCGTCGTGCTGGATGGACAGCTCGCGAAGTCGCCGCAGCGCAGAGTGGACCCGCGCCGACGTGCAGCGCCGCGCCAGGGCGTCGGCCTCGGCCAGGTGCCGTCGCGCCGACGTCGCGTCTCCGACGCACAGGCAGGCGCGGACCAGCCGCAGCAGCGTCAAGGCGGAGTCGCGCACGTGAGTCGGCGACAGGCCCGCCAGGGCGGCCTTGGCGTACGTGATCGCCATCGCGCCGTGGACCTCGGGGTCGACGCCGGCCACCGCCAGTTCAAGACGGCACTTTCCGGCCAGCGTGTTCCACAGGAACTGGTTGTCATAGGCCGCGGGCTCGGCGATGAGCGGCGTGGAGACGCCGGCGAACAGCTCCTCGGCCCGGGCCAGCCGGTCGAGGCTGGCCTCGGCGTCGCCTCCAACGGCGCGGCAGCGGGCCTCGGCGGTCAGTCCCCAAAATCGCGCGGTCGCCGAGGGCTGCTGCGTCACCCGCTGCGCCGCCAGCGCGATGGCCGTTCCGCCAGAGTGGTCGCCGGTGGAGGCGTGCACGACGGCGTGGCGAGACAGCAGTTCGGCGGCAAGATCCGGGCTGTCGCCGGCCAGCGCCCACCGTTGGCCGCAGTCGTGCCAAAACAGCGAGCCGGCCCGATCCTCGGAGTCGAAGCGGATCCACCCGGCGAGGCGGGCGAACTTCGCCGCCAGCGTCAGCAGGTCCGACGAAAGCGGCGCGGGCGCGCCGATGTGCATGCCGATGATGGCCTGCGCCTGCTGTTCCACCGCGGCCCCGATTTGGTGGCCGCCCATGGTGCAGTCGATCTCGGTGTGCGCCTCGAGGAGGCGGTAGAGGGTAGCCGTGGTGTGCGGGTTGGCCAGCGGCCGGCGGGTCGTGGGCGTCGTCGCCGGCGGCGGGCTGGCCCACAGCAGCGGCGTTGGCGCCGAGGCCATGCCGTCGGACGCCGCGACGCCGCGGTCCATCAGGGCGAACAGGCCCGACAGCTCGCCGCCGGTGTCGAGGAGGTCGTCGCAGCGCCGGGCGATGTCCGGGTTGGGGAAGCGGCGTGAGCCTTCCAGCTTGGAAATATAAGAGCCGTCGACGTCGAGATCCCGGGCGAGTTCCGCCTGGGTCCGAGACCTGGCACGCCTCCAGTACCTCAGGCGCGACCCGAAATGGGCTGACATCGCGTCGCGTCCGGCGGCGGTGACGGCGTCCGTCATAGGCATCGTCGATACTTTCGTTGCGGGGCGAAGCTTTTTGACTTGGTCTTGCGGACGGTGCGTCGCTGTGAAAGCCCAATCATATCCGCGACCGTCGAAACAAGGACCTCAGACGGTAACGGAACGGACACGATTCCGCGACGGCACAATGGCACGGTGGCGGAACTGATCTCAGACCCCGACGACGAACGTCTCGCCGACTACCGGTCGTTGACGGACCTTGCCCTGCGCACCCGTTTCGAGCCGCCGAACGGGCTGTTCATTGCCGAGGGAGCGCACGTGATCGCCCGCGCCTCGCGCGCCGGATACCGCATGCGATCCCTGCTCAGCGACGCCAAGCGCGTCGCGCAGGTCGCCCATCTGGGCGCCGACGCGCCCTGCTACGCCGCCGCGCCGGAAGTGCTCGAGGCGCTGACCGGGTTTCACGTCCACCGCGGCGTGCTGGCGTCTTTCCACCGCAAGCCGCCGCGCGATCTCGACGAGATGCTGGGGTCAGCGCGACGGCTGCTGATCCTCGAAGACGTCAACAACCACACCAACGTCGGCGCGGTGTTCCGCTCGGCCGCCGGTCTGGGCATGGACGCGGTGCTGCTGTCGCCCACGTGCGCCGACCCGCTGTACCGGCGCAGCGTCCGGGTGAGCATGGGCCAGGTCTTCGCGGTGCCGTACGCCTTCGTCGACCCGTGGCCGCAGACGCTGGAGTCGGTGCGGCGGGCCGGTTTCTCGCTGCTCGGCCTGACTCCCGACGTGGGGGCGCTTCCCATGCAGCAGCTCGTCGCGCAACACCGGCGACGTCCGGCGCTGCTGTTCGGCGCGGAGGGTCCGGGATTGAGCGCGCACGCCCTGGACTCCTGCGACGCCTTGGTGCGCATACCGATGCGGCGCGACGTCGACTCGCTGAACGTGGCGGCGGCCGCGGCGGTGGCCTGCTGGGAGCTGACTCGGTCGTCTGCTTGACCACGTGGGCGGCTGCGGCCGTGCAGCGGCTAACGGCCGTTGGCGGGTCACGAGGACGTCGTGCAGTTCGCGCAGCGCCGCTTCGTCGTCGACGACGTCGCGCGCGGCCAGCCACGCCGCCCCGGCCGCGCCGTCGTGCGCGGCCAGCACCTCGGCCTTGGGGTAGCGACTCGCCAGATTGGCGCGCACGCCGTGCGAGATCGGGGTGTCCTGGGCGACCAGGCTGCCCGCCAGCACCACCGGCGTCGACTGCTCCGCGTCGCGCACCGAGCTGACGGTCGTCGTCAAGTGCGCTACGGCGCGCTCGACGATGTCGACGGCCACCGGGTCGCCGGCTTCGGCGGCCTTGGTCGCCAGCGGCGCCAGCCGGGAAAGCCGCACCGGTTCGTCGGCCATGACCGCCGAGACCACGGCGTCGACTCGCGGCGGGTCGACGCCGGGCGCGACCGCGTGCAGCGTCGCCTCGACGAGTTCGCCGCCGGGGCCGTGTCCGTCGAGATGCCACAGCAGGGCGTGGACGGCCTGCTGGCCAAGCCAGCTGCCCGAGCCCAGGTCGCCGAGCAGCCAGCCGTAGCCGTCGGCGCGGCGCTGCGACATGGCCCGGTCGACGATGCCGACGGCGATGGCCCCGGTGCCGGCGATGAGCACGGTGCCGTCGGGTTCGCAGCTGCCCGCGGCGAAAGCCACCTCGACGTCGCCGACGAGCCGGGCCCGACACTTCACTCCGGCGTCGTCCCAGACCTGATCGAACAGCGCCTGCTCGCGGCCGTCCTGAAACGCCTGCATCCCGGCGACCCCGACGACTACGGCGCGAACTCGCGCGGCGTCGACGCCCGAAAGCGCCTGGGTCGTGGCGTCGCGGACGTTGGCCGAGGCGACTGCCGTTCCTTGCGCGATCGGGTTGCCGCCGCCGGATTTTCCGGCGCCGAGGCGCCTGCCGGACAGGTCGGCGGCGAGCGCGCGCGTCGAGGTGCCGCCGACGTCCAAGCCGAGGACGCAGTCGGTGGAGGCGGAGGACATGCGGGGGATTGTACGGCGACCTGAACGACCGCAGTCGCGCCGACCAACTCACGTTTTCGTCACTGTCGGTAGCGCAATGCGAATTTTCGGTCTCGAATTGTCTCAAGTCTGAAAAGATTGCCCGGGAAGTCTTGACGTTTTCGCGTGTAGGTAAGAGTTTTACTCACAAGCCACGCTGTCGCAGGCGTCGCTCGACGACTCGAAGAGGGGACACGAGCCTCACATGGCGGATCTGTACGCGCTGTCCGACGACGAGACGCCTTCCAACGCGTCCGTCGGCGGAGAAGTGCTGGCCCGGATCGCCCATATGGACGGCGAATTCTCCGAGGCGCTGTCGCGAGTGGCGCAGCAGGTGCTCGACGACCCCGCCGCCGCGGCCCGCTCGACAATCGTGGAGCTGGCCGAACGCAGCGGAACCTCTCCGGCGACCGTCACCCGGTTCTGCCGCACGCTGGGGTTCGACGGCTACGCCGCGCTGCGCGTCGCGATCGCCACCGAGACCGGACGCGCCGAAGCCCAGGGCGGGGACGGCTGGCAGGTGTACATCGGACGCGAGATCACCGCCGACGACTCCCTGGAGCAGGTCCTCGGGCACATCCTCGCCGCCGAGGTCACCGCCATGCAGAACACGGCCAACGGCATCGACCTGACGTCCGCGGCCCGCATCGCCGAGGCGATCGTCGCCGCACGTCGCGTCGACCTCTACGGCATCGGAAGCAGCGCCCTGGTCGTGAGCAACCTGCACATGGGCCTGCACCGCATCGGAATTCCGGTCTGGGTGTGGGGAGAAGTCCACGCGGCGCTGGCGAGCGCGGCGCTGCTGACAAGCGGCGACGTCGCTGTGGCCGTCTCGCATTCCGGCGCCACGGCCGAGGCGGTGGAGATGCTGGCCGAGGCCGGCAGCCACGGCGCCTTGACGGTGGCGGTGACCAGCTTCCCGCGTTCGCCGCTGACCGAGGTGGCCGACCTCACCTTGGCCTCGGCGCCCACCGGCGGCGTCGGCTCGCGCTCCGACGTCCTGGCGGCCCGGCACTCGCAGATGCTCGTCGTCGACCTGCTCTACCTGGCGGTGGCGCAGCGGACGCTCGGCCAGTCCGTCTCGCGATTCGAGACGACGGCGCAGGCGGTCGCGGGCCACCGCACCGACAACGCCGCCGGCATCCACAAGACAAGACCGGTCGCCTGACGATGACTCGCATCGACGGCGTGCGACCGTACAGTAAATAAACGTGACAGATTGCGAAGGGACAAAAGCGAACATGAGCGTCTCCTCGAACGACTACGTCGACGCGTTGCGGCCCGTGCTCGACCGCGTGGTCGACACGCAGGCCGAAGCGGTGTCCGCCGCCGCCGACCGCATCGCCGAGTCGCTGGCGCGCGGCGGCGTCTTGCAGGCCTTCGGCACCGGTCACTCCGAGGCGCTGTGCATGGAACTGGCCGGACGCGCCGGAGGTTTCGTCCCCACCAACCGCATCGCCCTTCGCGATCTGGTGCTGCGCGGCGGCGAGTCGGTCGAGATCCTCACCAGCGACAAGCTCGAACGCGACCCGGCCGTGGCACGCAAGCTGTTCGCGCTCGCCGCCGCCGAGCCCGTCGACGTCTTCGTCATCGCCTCCCAGTCCGGCATCAACGGCAGCGTCGTGGAATTCGCCGCCGCCGTCAAGGAGGCCGGACACGAATTGATCGCCTTCACCTCGATGGAGCATTCAAAGCAGACTCCGTCGCGGCACCCCTCCGGCAAACGTCTGTCGGACTTCGCCGACGTGGTGCTCGACAACTGCGCCCCGTACGGCGACTCGCTGCTGTCCCTGCCTTCGGGCGGGTCGGTGTGCGCCGCATCCTCCATCAGCTCTGCGCTGCTGGCGCAAATGGTCGTCGCCGAAGTGGTGCGACGGCAACTCGACGCGGGAGAGACGCCGCCCGTGTATCTGTCCGCGAACGTCCCCGGCGGGGACGAACACAACACAGCCCTCGAGTCGCGTTACGCCGGGCGCATTCGACGCGGAGCGTGACTCGGATTCTTTCCACAGGGAGACGAAAAATGAACGACAAAGAGCAAAGTGACATCACAAGACGGCGCATCCTGCAAAGCACCGGGCTTGCCGCCGCCGCGATCCCCGCCGCCGGACTCCTCGGGGCCTGCGCGACAAGCGGCGGCGGCGAAGACGAGGACGTGGCTCTCAGCGACAACCCCGAGAACCCGTTCGACGTCGACGAGAAGGCCCCGTTGAACGTGGTGATCTTCAACGGCGGCTTCGGCGACAGCTACGCCGTCGACGGACACCAGGTGATGTACCAGGAGAAGTTCCCCGAGGCCAAGATCACCAACGCCACCGAGGAAGACATCTCGTCCACCCAGCAGCCGCGCTTCGCCGACGGCGAGCCGCCGGACGTGCTCGACAACTCCGGCGCCAAGAAGATCGCCCCCGACACGCTGGTCAAGGAGGGGCTCCTCGCCGAGCTGACGCCGCTGCTGGAAGCCCCGTCCTACGACGACGAGACCGTGTCGGTCCGCGACTCGCTGGTGCCGGGCGCGCTGCGTCCCGGGTTCTTCACCGACCCCGAAAGCGGCGAGGAGAAGCTCTACTACCTCAACTACGCCATGGGCGGCTGGGCGCTGTGGTATGACCAGAAGCTGTTCGACGACAAGGGCTGGACGGTCCCGACGTCCTGGGACGAGATGATCGCCCTGTGCGCCGACATCAAGAAGGACGGCGTCGCCCCGTGGACTTACGCCGGACAGCACCCCTACTACCTGTGGGACTCGCTGTTCACGCTGGCTTCGCGTCACGGCGGCCGGGAGGTGTCGCAGAACATCGACAACCTGGAGCCCGACGCCTGGAAGCACGACTCGATCAAGCTCGCCGCCGAGGCGCTGTACTCCCTACAGGACAAGGGATACGTCCTCAGCGGCACGCCGGGCATCAACCACACCGACTCGCAGACCAAGTGGAACCACGGCGAGGCGGCGTTCCTGCCGTGCGGCAGCTGGCTGGCCAACGAGCAGGGCGACGAGGCCCCGGAGGGCTTCGTGTACTCCGCCATCGGCATCCCGGCGCTGGAGGGCAGCAAGCAGCCGGAGCTGGTGTGGTCAAGCGGCGAGGAGCCGTTCTGCGTGCCGGCGCAGGCCGCCAACAAGCCGGGAGGCTACGAGTACCTGCGCATCATGCTGTCCAAAGAGGGCTCGAAGATCTTCTCCGACAAGGCGCAGTCGCCTTCGGTCCTGGCCGACCAGGAGATCGACAACGAGCCGGCCAAGGCGCTGGCCGCCTTGGTGACCTCGGAAGACAACGTGTACCGTCCGCAGATCCAGGACTGGTACGTCGACTTCAAGGACCGCATCGAGCCGGTGCTCGGCGAGATGATGGCCGGCGAGACGACCCCGGACGACTTCATCGACGCCGCCCAAAAGGCCGCCGACGAGATCGCCGAGGACGACAGCGTCGACAAGTTC